>DASTIQ010000042.1 GCA_035717485.1 Thermoanaerobaculia bacterium
GTCTTCACGCCGTCGATCGCCGCCTCGTACGACCACGCCGAGTCGTCGGGCAGCGACTTCACCCCTTTGGCCTTGCACGCGTTCCCCCTGCACGAGAGGGAATGGAACGGGACTTCCTTGTCGAAGACGATCGAGAGCGTCGTCCCCTTCGGAGACGTCCACCGGATCGTGTTCTGCTGCTTCTTCGAGACGTGCGCCTCCTTGCACGTGACCGAATCCGCCGTGACCTCGATCTTGTGGTTCATCGGCTGGTTCGTGCAGGGAGTCGCCGTGGCCGACGGGGCGGTTTGCGTCGTGGGCGGCGTCTGGGGCGCCGTCGTCGCCGTGCCGGTCGCCGGCGCCGTCTGCGCGGTATTCGTATCGGTTTGCGCGGCGCAGACCGCCGCCATCAATCCGGAAACCAGGACCGCGCCCAGGACCTTCGATCGATTCATCTCTTCTCCTACGGTTTCAATTTCCCGGCCGACCGCAGATTCGCGATCTCCGGCTCATGCTCGACGAACCCGAGTGGATAACCGGCCGCGATCGCCCGGCGCAGCCGGTCGACGGCCTCCTGGCTCCGTCCCGCCAGATTGGAAACGATGCCCGCATTGTACAGAATTTCCGGGTTGTCGGGTTCGAGGCGGATCGATTCGGCCGCCTCTCCGACGGCTTCGGGCAGCTTCCCGGTCTTGGCGAAACAGAGCGCCAGGGTCGAATGGACGATCGCCTGCCTGGGGTTGACGGCGAGCTCCTTGCGGGCGAGCTCGACCGCCCGGGCATAGGCCTCGGCCGCGCTCGGCCGCAGGCCGGGGGACCACCGCCGCGCGTCGCCGAGGTTCGACCAGAGCTGGTAATTCCGGGGATTGACGCGAACGGCCTGGTCGAACGCCGCCGCCGCCCTGGGAAAGTCGCCCAGAAAAAACTCCGCGGTCCCGAGGTTCGCCCACGCCGTATCGGTCGGGGAAAGCGAAAGCGACTTCTGGAACGAGGCGCGGGCCGACACGAGGTCGCCCTGCAGCTCCTCGACCGCGCCGAGGTTGCTGAAGGCCAGCGCGTCGTTCGGGTTGAGCTCGGTCACGCGCCGGAACATCGCGGCCGCTTCGCGGTATCGCCCGTGCGCGGAATAGAACCCGGCGAACTTGCTGTAGCCGCCCCAGTAGGTCGGCTGGAGCTCGATCGCCTGCCGGAAGGCGTTCTCCGCTTCGACGACGTTGCCGGCGGCGCCGAGCGCGCGAGCGAGCCCGAGCCGCGCGTCGAAATTCGTGGGAGAGGTGGCGAGCGCCTGCCGGAACGACTCGAGCGCCCCCGCGGGGTTGCCGGAGCGCAATCGAAGCTCGCCCAGGGTGACGTCCACCTCGACGAGCGCGGGGGAGACTCCGCGGGCGCGCGCCGCGAAGTCCTCCGCCTTCGTCACCATCGAAGGATCGTGGACGAGGTCGTAGAGGTCCAGGTAACCGCGCGCGAGCGACGCCAGGACGTACGGAGATTTCGGCGCGTCGCGCGAGAGGGGCTCCAGGATCGCGACGGCCTCGTCGACCGACGCCTTCGTGTTGTAGTGCTGGAGGAGGCCCACCGCTTTCAAGTAGCGCTCCTGCTCGTCGCCGGAGTCGAGACCGGGCTCGGGAATGCGCCCCGTCATCGGCGTCGCCTGCGCGGCGCTCACGCGCGCGACGAGCCGGTCCTGGAGCTCGAAGAGGTCCGCGGCGGTGCCGTCGAGGGTTCCGCCCGCGAGCTCGACGCCGCGTCTCGCATCCCAGAGCGAGTAGGTGATCCGCACGCGGTCGTTGCTGCGCTGAACCGACCCGCGCAGGTAGACCGACGCGCCCAGGCTCTTCGCGACGCGCGCCGAGTCGGAGTCGTTCGTGGAGGCGGCGACGACGGCCGCGGGTGAGACGACCTGCACGCCCGTCGTTCCTCCCAGCCGCGCCGACACCGTTTCGACGAGGCCTTCGCCGATCAGGTTCCCGTCGCGCACGTTCGAGAGGTCCCGGAACGGAAGGATCGCGACGAGGCGCTTGCCGGCCGGTTCGGGAGAACGCGCGGAGTGCGCGGACCGGTAGGCGAGCGCGGCGGCGATCGCGATGACCGCGGCCGCCGCCACGGCGGCGGCGGCGAGAAGCCGGCCGCGATTCCCCGCCGGGCTTGCCGGACGCATGCCGCTCGCCGACGATCGCCGCGGCTCGATCCCGGCGAGCACTTCCTCGATCGCGAGCCGCGCGTCGCCGATGTCCCTGAGGCGATGATTCGGGTCCTTCTGCAGGCACCGCTGCAGGAGCTCGCGGATCGCCGGCGGCGTGTCGGCGGGAAGCGCCGCCCAGTCGGGTTCCCGGAGGAGGATCGACGCGATCGCGTCGGAGACCGATTCCCCCGCGAAACACCGCCGCCCCGAGAAGCATTCGAACAGGATGCATCCGAAGGCCCAGATGTCCGTCCTCTTGTCGATCGCCTTTCCCCGTGCCTGCTCCGGGCTCATGAACTCGACCGTCCCGAGAATCACGCCGGGACGCGTATCCTCCATCGGAGGCGCGGTCATCTCCTGCGAGCGCGCGTCGTCCGACTTCAGGTTCCCCATCATCTTGGCGAGCCCGAGGTCGAGGATCTTCACGCGGCCCTGCGGCGTGACCATCACGTTGGAGGGCTTGAGATCGCGGTGGATGATGCCGCGATCGTGGGCCGCCTCGAGCGCCTCGGCGATCTGGCGGGCGATCCGGAGCGCCTCGGTCGGGCCGAGCGTGCCCCGGAGACGCTCGGTCAGCGTCTCGCCAGCGACGAGCTCGAGGACGAGGTAGCGCGTCTCTCCCGATTCCTCCGCGCCGTAGATCGCCGCGATTCCCGGGTGATTCACCGACGCGAGGAGCCGCGCCTCGCGCTCGAACCGCAAAACCCGGCCCGGGTCGCGGCCGACGGCCTCGGGAAGGACCTTCAGCGCGACCTCCCGCCCGAGTTTCGTGTCGTGCGCCCGGTACACCTCCCCCATGCCCCCGACTCCGAGAAGGCCGATGACCTCGTAGTTGCCGAGCCGAGTACCCGCCGCCAGAGTCACGAGCCCTCCACGCCGCTGACCCGGCCGAAAGGGTGTTTCCCGAAAGAATACACCGGCCGCCGTGCGATGATCCGCCGAATGTCCTCCCCTTCGAGGCCGGAATCGGCGGCGGGATCGAAGCCGCCCGATCTCGCCCGACGCCTCGGGGCGCGGGACCTGATGCTCCTCGCCGCGGGCACCACGATCGGCGGCGGAATCTTCCTCACGCCGGCCGCGATCGCCCGCCAGATCCCCGACCTGCGATGGATCCTCGCGGCCTGGATCACGGGAGGAATCCTCACGATCGCCGGCGGCCTCGTCTATGCGGAGCTCGGCGCCCTGTTTCCCGAGGCGGGAGGAACGTACGCCTATCTCCGCGAGGCGTACGGCGACCTCCCCGCGTTCCTCTACGGGTGGATCGCCTGTTTCGTCATCGACACGGGAGCGATGGCGGCGATCACCGTGGGACTGGCGGAGTACCTCGGCGTCTTCTTCCCCCGGATCGGCTCGCACGTCGTCGCCTTTCGCATCGGTTCCCTGCCGGTATCGACCGGGCAGGTCGTGGCGATCGGCGCGGTGGCGGTCCTGTCGGCGACGCACATCCTCGGCGTGCGCGAGGGAGTTCGCATCCAGGGGGCCTTCTCGTCCGTGATCATCCTGGCGATGCTCGTGCTGTCGATCGGCGGGATCGCCGCCCACGGCGCCGCGAAGACTTCCCCTTCCCGCCCCGTGTCGGCGGGGGCGTTCGCCGGTACGATGATCGCCGTGCTGTTCAGCTACGCCGGATGGACCGAAGCGCTGACGGCCTCGGGCGAGGTCGAACGTCCCCGGCGGAACATCCCGCTCGGCCTGATCTCGGGAACGGGGATCGTGATCGTGCTTTACCTCGGCGTGAACGTCGCGTTCCTGAGGACGATGTCCGTCGCCGAACTCGGCGCCGCGGCGCGGCCGGCGCAGGTCGCGTCGCTCGCCCTCTTCGGCGCGGGAGCGACCCTCCTGTTGTCGGGGGCGATCGTCGCCATGGCGATCGGCTCCGCATCGGCGGCGGTCGTTCCTCCGGCCCGGATCGCCTACGCGATGGCCCGCGACGGATTCCTTCCCGCGAAACTCGGGCGTGTCCACCCGCGGTTCCGGACGCCGGCTCTCTCGATCGCGATCTTCGCGCTGTGGACCTCGATCCTCTGCCTCTCGGGACGATACGACCAGCTCTTCACCTACGCGACGTTTGCGATCATCCTCGCCTACGTCGCGGCGGGAATCTCGATCTTCGTCTTTCGGCGCAGGCTCCCGGACGCCGATCGCCCCTACCGCTGCTGGGGATATCCCTGGACTCCCCTGCTCTTCATCGGAAGCTCGCTCGCCGTCGCGGTTGCGACGATCGCGGCGCAGCCCAAGGAGACGCTCGCCGGCCTCGCGATCATGGTGACCGGGATTCCCGTGTATTATTGGATGCGGAATCGACGGCGGTGAAACCTCTCTAGAACCGCGGCCGTCGCAAATACCCCGTGAGGATCGAGCGCGGCTCGCACGTCTTTCGGAGAGCGACGACAGTATCCGGCGAACTCGACCTCGCGGCAGCAGGAAGGGAGCCGCCGCTGTCACGAGACATCAGCCCTCCTACTCTCCCTTTGACGGTCGTGCGGTCTGGAGCACTTTCCCGTCATAGACGACCTTTCCGCCGACGAGCGTCAGCACCGACGTCGTCTTCGGCAGGTCCGGCGCGGACACGGTGAAGATGTCCTGCGACAAGACCGCGAGGTCGGCGAGCTTACCCGCCTCCAAGCTTCCCTTCTCCCTTTCAGCGAACTCGGCATAGGCGGACCCGAGCGTGTAGGCGGTCACGGCCTGCTCGCGCGTGATCGCCTCCGACGGCCGATTGGGATGCGTCGAGGCAAACATGATGTTCAAGTAGGGATTTGTCGGCCCGTCCGAACCCAGGGCAAGGGGAATGCCTGCGGCCAGCAACGATCGCAGCGGCTGGGCATGCTCCAGGAAGAGGCCGGGAAAGATCGCGGCGACATTGAGATGCGAGGGATTCTGAACGACGACCGCGCCCATCTCCTTCGCGAGCGGTATCAGATCGGGAAAAAGGCCGTCGCCATGCTCGAACCGTACTCGTCGGCGCGCCCAGACTCGATTTCCCCCGGTGGCCTGCATCGTGCTCAACACGGCCGCGGCCGAGTTGTAGCCGAAAACGTGGACCATCAACTGATCGTTGTCTTGCAGCGATTCGCGCAACATTTTCTCGATCTCGGCGGAAGGAAAGGTCAAGGCGAGGTCTGAAAAGAGTGTCTCGAAGCTCATTCCCGCTCGGTGCTGTCCGGCATCTCGCCGTTCAAAC
>DASTIQ010000043.1 GCA_035717485.1 Thermoanaerobaculia bacterium
AGAACCCTTCCGCGAGAGTCGGATAGAGGAGGAACTCCGCGCCCCGGTACAGGGCGGGGAGGTCGCTCTCCTCGACGACGCCGATCCGTCGCACGCCGCCGTTCGCCGGCGCGGGAGCCGCCGGCGTCGGGCCGGCGAGAACCAGCTCGAGACCGTCGACCCGCGCGGCGCGGAATGCCTCGACGACGCGGCGGACGTTCTTGTGCGGTTTCGCCCCTCCGAGATACAGCGCGTAACGGCCGGCGATCGCGTATCGGTTCCTCACCCGGCTCACGTCTTCGTCCGGAACGCCCGTCCGGAAGGGGGGCGGCACTCCGTGGGGGATCGTCTCGAGCTTCGCCGCGACGGCCGGCGAGAGCTCCTCGAGCTCGCGGGCGACCGCTGCGGTCGGAGCGATCACCGCGGCCGCCGCGGCGAGCGCGCGCCGGATCATGATCCGGGCGTACGGATAGCGAAGGGGAGAGACGCCGTCCGCCGGAAAATCGAGATGGATCGTGTCGTGAATCGTGACGACGGACGCGGTCCCGACCCGCCAGGGAAGGACGTAATGCAGGGCATGGAACAGGTCGAGCCGCTCGCCGCGGATTCGCGCTCCGAAGCGGAACAGCTCGTCGGCGGAATATCCGGACGCCTTCTCCGGCACGAGGGAGAAATCCGGCGGAAGAGTCCCGAAGAGCGGTTCGTCTCCCGGCCGGACGAAGAGCGTGAACCGCGCGCCGGCCGCGTCCGGGAGCGCGGCGAGCGCGTCGACGAGTCCGCGCGTGTAGGTCCCGATTCCGTAGTCCCGCGCCTTCCGCGCGTCGATTCCGATCGCGGGCCGGCGCCCGAATCCGGCCGTCATCGTTCGCCGCGCCCGCCGGCGCTCTCCGCCGCGTCGCGCAGCACGCGGGCGGTCCGCTCGGCCGCCGCGGGCCAGCGAAACCCGGCGGCACGCGCGAGGCCGCGTTCGATCTGCGTTCGCCGCAGGTCCCGGTCGTCGAGGAACCGCGCGAGCGCGCCGGCGAAGCCGGCGACGTCGTCGGGTGCGACCGCGAGCGCCGCGTCCCGCGCCACTTCGAGGAGCGCGGCGGCGTTCGAGATCACCGCGGGCGTTCCGCTCGCCATCGCCTCGAGCACGGGGAGGCCGAAGCCTTCCTCGCGCGAGGGATAGCAGAACGCCTCGGCGGACCGGAGCAGCGCCGGAACGTCTTCGGCCGGCACGTAGCCGGCGCGGTGGATCCGCTCCGCGAAGGGAGATCGCGCGATTCTCGCCAGCAGCGCCTCCGACTTCCATCCTCCGCTTCCGGCGAGGAGGAGGTCGGGGCGGCGCGGATCTTCGCTCCACAGCCTCTCGCACGCGGCGACGAGGGTGCCGAGGTTCTTCCGCGGCTCGAACGTTCCGAGATGGAGGATGAAAGGGCGGCCCGCCGTCCGGGCCGCGCGGACCGAATCCGCTTCTCCGGGTTCGGCGGCGACGGGAGAGAAACGAGAATCGACCCCGTGCTCGATCACGGCGATGCGGGCGGCCACGTCGGGGAACCGCCGCGCGAGCTCGGCGGCCGTGGCCTGCGAGACGGCGATCACGCGCGCCGAACGCTCGAGAGTCTTTTCGATCCAGGGGAGGAACGCGACGATGGTCTTTCGCCGGTGCCATTCCGGATGGGTGAGCGGCGTCAGATCGTGGACGACGGGGACGTAGGGAAGGTCGATCCGGGCCGGAGCGATCGTCACGGCCGAGAGGAGGACGTCGCATCCTTCGGCGGCGAGGTCGCGGGAGAGGCGCGTCTGGAGCCAGACCGTGCCGAACCGGCGCCGGTTCGAGCCCGGCCGGAAGGACGAGGGGAGGCTTCCGGCGGAAAGGGAGATTTCCCGGGGCGCGAAGAGCGTCACGTCCACCCCGGGCAGCGCGGAGAGTCCGCGGGCGATCTGGGCGGTGTACACGGCGATCCCGGTGTGCTCGGAGAGCAGCGCTCGCGCATCGATTCCCACCTTCACGGCGTGCATTGTACGGGCCCCGATGCGCGGGACGCCGGGATTCGCGGAGCGAGCGGGCGGACCTCGCTGATTTGACAGAATCCCCGTATTTTCCTATCTTTACGAGTTCCGATGCCCGAGCCGCGCATTCATCTCGAAGGGGCGCGAGAAAAGCCCCTGGGGTTCTCCGGCGAGACGACGCTTTCCGTCGCCGATCTCGGAGGGGATCCCCTCGTCTCGCTCTCTCCCGTCCGGATGAGCGGGGTCATCTCCCGCGTGGACGAGGAGTACCTGATCGACGGGGAGCTGGCCTGGTCGGGCGAGCTCACCTGCTCGCGCTGCGTTTCCCCCTACGCCTTCGCCGAGGCGCTGCCCCTGCATCTTCGCCTCCGGAAGCGTCCGGCGCCCGCGAAGCCGGAGAAGGGGCGCGCCGGGGAGGAAGAGGAAGAGAGCGAGATGGATCCGGGCGAGCTCGACGTCGTGTTCTACGACGAGCCGATCCTGCCCTTCGACGAGATCGCCCGCGAGCAGGTCCTGATGGCGCTCCCGATGAAGCCCCTGTGCCGCGAGGACTGCCGCGGCCTGTGTCCGCAATGCGGCAAGGACTGGAACGTCGCCGAATGCTCCTGTGAAAGCCCGGTCGATCCGCGGCTGGAAGTGCTGAAGAATCTGAAACAAGAGGTCTGACGATGCCGAATCCGAAACACCGCCACAGCAAGGCGCGCCGCGACAAGCGCCGCGCCCACGACTTCCTGGCCGCTCCGGCGATGTCCGAGTGTCCGAACTGCCACGAGGCCAAGCTTCCCCACCGGGTGTGCCCGCACTGCGGCCACTACAAGGGGAAGGAAGTCATCGACGTCAAGAACGTCTGACGGCATCGCCCTCCCGATGAAGATCGCGGTCGATGCCATGGGCGGAGACCACGCTCCCGACGTGAACGTCGACGGAGCGATAGCGGCCGCCCGCGAATACGGAGTTTCGACGATCCTCGTGGGACAACGGGCGAAGATCGCCCCCCTGCTCGAGGGGAAGGACACGGGGGGCGTTTCGATCGACGTCGTCGAGGCTCCCGAAGTGATCGGCATGGACGAACCCGCGGTCGCGGCCGTCCGGAAGAAACGCTTCTCGTCGATCCGCGTCGCGGCCGGCCTCGTCCGCGAGGGAAAGGCCGACGGCCTGGTCTCGGCCGGCCACACCGGCGCGGCGATGGTCTGCGCCAAGATGGTGATCGGGACGATCGAAGGGGTCGACCGCCCGGCGCTCGCGGCGATCATCCCGACGGTGTCCGGCTTCTGCCTTCTCCTGGACGTCGGGGCGAATCCCGAGTGCAAGAACCACAACTTCCGCGAATTCGCCGTGATGGGCCATCTGTACGCTCAGCTCCTCTTCGGCATGAGCGCCCCGCGGATCGGGCTGATGTCGATCGGAGAGGAGGACACGAAGGGAACCGACCGGACGAAGGAAGCCTTCAAGGTCCTGAAGGAAACCGGGCTGAACTTCATCGGAAACGTCGAGGGAAACGACGTCTTCAACGGGCGATGCGACGTGATCGTCACCGACGGATTCACCGGGAACGTGCTGCTCAAGGCTTCGGAATCGCTCGCCGAGATGATCCAGAAGTCGCTCCGCGAGGAGATCACGAAGTCGGCGAAGGCGTCGATCGGGTTCCTGCTCTCGAAGTCGGCTTTCCGCGCGTTCAAGGCGCGCATCGACTACTCGGAGTACGGCGGCGCTCCGCTCCTGGGCGTCAAGAAGTGCTGCATCATCGGACACGGGCGCTCCTCCGCCAAAGCGATCAAGAACGCGATCCGCCTCGCCGCCGAGTTCTCGCGCAAGCGGATGTCGGAGCGCATCCAGGAATCGATCGCGGATCTGCATTCGCGCGAGCAGTCGCTGCTCGCGAAGTCGTAGCCGCGGACGCCCATCCGCGGGGACGGCCGAGGATCGCCCCGCCTGGTACATAATCGCCCGATATGTTGAGAGCAAAGGTTGTGGGAACGGGCTCGTGCGTGCCCGAGCGGCTGTTGACGAATGCCGATCTCGAGAAGATCGTCGAGACGTCCGACGAATGGATCACGACCCGCACCGGCATCAAGGAGCGGCACATCGTCCAGCCGGGAGAGAAGTTCTCGGACCTCGCGACGCGCGCGGCGGAGCGCGCGCTCGAGTCCGCGGGGGTGGCCGCGTCCGATCTCGACATGGTTCTCGTCGGGACGGTTTCCTCGGACATGCTGTTTCCTTCGACCGCGTGTCTCGTGCAGAACAACCTCGGCGCGGGAAAAGCCGCGGCATCGGACCTTTCCGCGGCCTGTACCGGGTTTCTCTACGGTCTCCATCTGGCCGACGCCCTGATCCAGTCGGGGAAGGCCCAGAACGTCCTTCTCGTCGGCGGAGAGATCCTCTCGCGCTACGTCGACTGGACGGATCGTTCGACGTGCGTCCTCTTCGGCGACGGAGCGGGCGCGGCGGTTCTCCAGGCGACGCGCGGCGATCACGGGATCCTCGGGTCCTCCATGAAGTCCAACGGCAACTACGGGGACTTCATCTGCATGCCGGGCGGCGGGTCGTCGCGCCCCGCCAACGATCCCTCCTCCATCGACGAGCGCCTGCCCTTCATCAAGATGAAGGGGAACGAGACGTTCAAGATCGCCGTGCGCGCGATGGCGGACGTCTCGGAAGAGGTCCTCGAGGAGCAGGGATTCACGCACGACGACATCCAGCTCTTCATCCCGCATCAGGCCAACGAGCGGATCATCGACGCGGTCGGCAAGCAGCTGAAGATCGACTCGAGGAAGGTCTACAAGAACATCGAGCACTACGGGAACACGTCGGCGGCGTCGATCCCGATCGCGCTCGACGAGTGCGCGCGAGGCGGGCGGGTGAAGGCCGGCGATCTCGTGCTGATGACGGCATTCGGCGCGGGCCTCACCTGGGGCGCGGCGCTGATGCGCTGGTAGACCGTGCCTCTCGCGCTCCTCTTTCCCGGCCAGGGATCCCAGTTCGTGGGAATGGGAAAGGACCTCTGCGAGGCCTTCCCGGAGGCGAAAGCGGTCTTCGACGAAGCCGACGCCGCGCTCGGATTCCGGATCTCGACGATCTGTTTCGAGGGGCCGGAAGAGGAGCTGAAGCGCACGGCGAACACGCAGCCGGCGATCCTGACGCATTCGATCGCGGCGCTCCGCGTGCTCGAGGCGCGTCGGCCCGAGCGGCTCGCGGGAGCGGCCGCCGCGGCCGGTCATTCGCTCGGCGAGTATTCGGCGGGGGTGGCGGCGGGCGCGTTCTCGTTCGCCGACGCCGTCCGGACCGTCCACGACCGCGGGAAGTTCATGCAGGAGTCCGTGCCGGAGGGCGTCGGCGCGATGGCCGCGATTCTCGGACTCGCGGCGGATGCCGTCGCGTCCGCCTGCGACGATGCGGCGGTCGAGACGGGAAAGATCGTCGCCCCCGCCAACTACAACTCGCCGGAGCAGACCGTGATCGCGGGGCACGCCGAGGCGGTCGCGCGGGCCTCGGAGCTCTGCCGCGAGCGCGGCGCGAAGAAGGCCGTCCCGCTCCCCGTCTCGGCCCCCTTCCACTGCGCGCTCATGCAGCCGGCGGCCGAGCGGCTCCTCCCCGTCCTCCGGGGGCTGGCCATCGCGGATCCGCGCCTCCCCGTCGTCACGAACGTGGACGCCCGGGAAGCGACGAATTCCGAAGAGGTCCGCGCCGCCCTCGCGCGGCAGGTGGCGTCCCCGGTCCGCTGGGTGGAATCGGTCGAGCGGCTCGGCGCGATGGGCGTCACCGAGGCGCTCGAGATCGGGCCGGGCGCGGTGCTCGCCGGTCTCGTCCGACGCATCCGGAAGGATATTCCGGTCACCCCGGTCGGAAAGGCCGACCAGATTCCAGCCTGAAGGAGGGAAGCATGCGAGGAGCCTGGATCGCCGCCGCCGCCATTCTGGCGGCCTCCGCCGCCGGAGCGGCTTCGCCCACCCCGACGACCGGACCGGAATTCTTCGCGGCGCATCGCACGGCCTTCGAAGCGGCGATGCCCGCGGGCTCGATCGCCGTCTTCCACGCCGCTCCCCCGGGGACGACGGAGGTCGACGCCCTCTACCGGCCGAGCTCCGACTTCTGGTATCTGACGGGGCTGTCCGAGCCCGAAGCGATCGCGGTGTTCCGTCCCGGAGCGCCGGAAGGATCGCGCTATCTCCTCTTCGTCCAGCCGCGCGATTTCGCCTCCGAACAGTGGACCGGGTGGCGCGCGGGGGTCGAGGGCGCCAAATCCGAGTTTCATGCGGACGCCGCGTACCCGGCGGCCGACTTCTGGAAGGAGGTCCCGAAACTGTGGGCGGGGGCGCGCCTGCTTCTCTGGAGCGACGGCGGCGACTCCGGATTCCGCGCGAAGCTCCAGGAGGCCTGGGGAGCCGCCGACGCCCAGTCGGCCGAGCTCCGCCCTTCCGCCGACGTCGGCCCGCTGGTCCACCGGATGCGCCTCGTGAAGGACGCCACCGAGCAGGCGCTCCTCCGGCGCGCCGCCGAGCTCTCCGCGGAGGGGCACGTCGCCGCGATGAGGGCGGTTCGTCCCGGGAGATACGAATACGCGGTGCGGGCCCCCCTCGAATCGGTCTGCACGTCGGGGGGAGCCCTCCGGATGGCGTACCCGTCGATCGTCGGATCCGGCCCGAACTCCGTGATCCTGCACTACGAGCGGGACGATCGCCGCATGAACGCCGGCGACATGATCGTCAACGATTCCGCCTGCGAGTTCGACATGTACGCGGCCGACGTCACGCGGAGCTACCCCGTGTCGGGGACGTTCTCGCCCGAGCAGCGCGCGATCTACGACGTCGTCCTCGCCGCGCAGAAGGCGGGCTTCGCGAAGATCCGGCCGGGCGCCGCCTTTCACGAGGTGCACGATGCGACGGTCGACGCGGTGGTGGACGGGTTGCTCCGCCTCGGCATCCTCCGCGGCGACCGCGCCGAGATCATGCGGACGCGCGCCTACACGGCGTTCTATCCCCACGGATCGTCCCACTGGCTCGGGATGGACGTTCACGACGTCGGAAGCTACGGATTCTCGAATCCGGACGCTCCCCGTCTCGAGCGCTACTCCCTGGCGCAGACGCGGCTCGAGCCGGGAATGGCGTTCACGGTCGAACCGGGGATCTACATCCCCGAACACGCCAAGGGCGTCGATTCGAAGTGGTGGAACATCGGCGTGCGCATCGAGGACGACGTGCTCGTGACCTCCTCGGGAATGGACTGCCTTTCCTGTTCCGCGCCGCGGGAGCCGGCCGACGTCGAGAAGACGATTCGCGGCCGCTGAGGCCGGGGCCGTTCTCGGCCTGGCTCTCGCGATCCTCGCTGCGGCGCGGGCGGCCCCGACTCCCGCGCGGACCGCCGCGCCGTCGACGATCCCGCTCGTGCGAGTTCCCGCGGGGAGCTTCGTGATGGGGAGCTCCGCGGGCGAGCCGGGCCGGAGCGCCGGCGAGGTCCCGCACCGCGTGACGATCTCGCGTCCGTTCTGGCTCGGCCGCACCGAGGTCACCCAGACCCAGTGGATCCGCGTGATGGGGGGGAATCCGAGCCGGTTCGCCGGGTGTCCCGAGTGCCCGGTCGAGAACGTGACGTGGTTCGACGTCCAGAAGTTCCTCGAGAAGCTCAACGCGGCCGCGGGAGGCGGGTACCGGCTCCCCACGGAAGCGGAGTGGGAGTTCGCGTGCCGGACCGGGGAGAGCCCGAACGCCGCGCGGATCGACGACGCTCACGCGAACTTCGACGCCCGGTATCCCGTCCGCGGGGGCCGGCCGGGCCGCTATCTCGGCCGGCCGGTTCCGGTCGCGAGCTTTCCGGCGGACCGGCTCGGCCTCTTCGACATGAAGGGAAACGTCTGGGAATGGTGCGCCGACGGCTATGCTCCCTACCCCCCGGGTCCCGCCGCCGACCCCGTCGGACCGGCCTCCGCGGAGAAGAAGGTCATCCGCGGCGGGAGCTGGTACTTCGACGCCGCCAGCTGCCGGTGCGCGGCGCGGTACTCGCACGCGCCGGGGGATCGCGGTTTCAGCCTCGGGTTCCGGGTGGCGCGGGACGAAGGCCCGTCGGGGCGCCCCTAGAGCGTCACCCGCGCCCGAACCGCGGCGCGGATCACTTCGAACGCGGCCTCGCGTTCGTCTCCGACGAGCGTCAGTCTCGGCGGGCGGACGCGCTCGCTGCCGCGGCCGACCTCCTGTTGAACGAGCTTGATCAACTGGACGAACTTCGGGACGGTGTCGAGCCGGAGAAGAGGGAGGAACCATTCGTAGAGGCGGCGCGCCTCTTCGTGGTCTCCGCGCATGGCGAGGTCGAAGAGCAGGACGGATTCGGCGGGGAAGGCGTTGACGAGCCCGGCGATCCATCCGACGGCTCCGGCGGCGACGCCCTCGACGATCAGGTCGTCGACGCCCACGAAGACCGCCAGCCGGTCGTCGGCGATCTCCCGGATCGCCGTGACACGCCTCACGTCGCCCGCCGATTCCTTGACGGCGTGGAGGTTGGGATGCCGGCGCGCGAGCATTGCGATCTGGGCCGGAAGGAAGTCGGTGCCGTACGCGATCGGATTGTTGTAGAGCATGCAGGAGAGCGCGGTCGCGTCGAGGACGGCGGCCGCGTGCGCTTCGCTCTCTCTCGCATCCCCGCGGTAGACGTACGCGGGGAGGACCATCAGCCCGTCGCAGCCGGTCTCCTCGGCGCCCTTCGCGAGCGCGACGCATTCGGACGTCGACAGCCCCGCGACCCCCGCGACGACGGGCGCGCGCCCGGCGGCCGCCTCGCGGCACGTCTGGAGGATCGCGAGCTTCTCGTCGAGGGTGAGCGTCGCGGATTCTCCGAGGGAGCCGAGCGCCACGATTCCCGAGCATCCCTTGTCCAGCAGCCAGCGGACGTGCTCGCGCAGGAATTCGAAATCGACGGCGAGGCCGTCGCGGAACGGCGTCGTGATCGCGGGAAAGACCCCCTTCCAGCCGGTTCGGTTCATTCACCCTCCTTGCTTTGCGGCGCTCCGGCGTCGATCGCCGCGAGCGTCCCGATCGAAACGGGCGAGATCGGCACGCGGACCGTATCCGATTCCCAGCCGAAAAGGTATCGGAGCGCCGGGCCGCACACGCGCCCCTGGCATGGTCCCATTCCGGCCCGCGTCGCGAGCTTCGCTTCGCGGGCCGATCCCATGCCGGCGACGGCGCTCGCGGGGACGTCCTCGCAGCGGCAGACGATCGTGTCGGGCCGGGCGAGGGCCCGGAGCTCCTCCCGGAGCCCGAACGCCCGGGAGAGGGCGGCCGCATGGCGCCGTCCGCGCCGTCCCGCCGCGATCCGGCCCGCGCGCGGCGACCGGTCGGCCGCGGCGCATCCCGCGACCTGGCCCTCCGCCAGCGCCTTTTCGACACCCCCGATCCCCGACGCCTCGCCGGCGCAGAAGACGCCGGCGACCGACGTGCGCTGCAGCCCGTCGACCGCGACGGCCCCGCCTTCGATCCGGCATCCGATCAGGCGGGCGAGTTCCGTCGCCGGGACGAGGCCGAATCCGGTGCAGAGCACGTCGCAACGCTCCGTCCAGGTCTTCTTTCCATCCGTCATCACGACCTCTTCGACGCGGTCCGTTCCGCGCGCCTCGACGGCCCACGTTCCGAAGCGATACGGGGTGCGAAGGAATGCGCGTCGGTACGCCACGGCTTCGGCGAGCAGTCCCGGGTGTCCCGCGAGGCCCGCGGCGAACCGGAAGACCGACCCGGCGGGAGCCTGCTCGGCGACGAGAGCGACTCCGGCTCCGCCGCGGGCGAGCGAGGCCGCGACCGGAAGGAGGAGCGGCCCGGATCCGGCGATCACGACCCGCCGCCCCGAGAAGGAAACGCCCGACTTCAGGAGCGCCTGGGCTCCGCCGACACCGATCACGTTCGGAAGCGTCCAGCCCGGGAAGGGGAGGAATCGTTCGCGGGCCCCCGTCGCGAGAACGAGCGCCTTCGCCGATACGGCGATGGGTCCGGCCTCGGTTTCGGCGGAAAGCGTCAGCGAATCGGAGACGGCGTAGGCCGACGCGGCGCCCAGCCGGACGGCTCCGGAGCGGGTGAGGCGCTCGAGCCATCGCCGAGCCTTCGGGGGGATCCCGCCGGGCCGGTGCCGCCAGATCTGTCCGCCCGGCCGCGCTCCTTCCTCGAGGAGGAGCACCCGCTTTCCCGCCTCCGCCGCGACGGCTGCGGCCGCGACCCCCGCCGGTCCGCCCCCGACGACGGCGACGTCCGCCGCGAGCGGGTCAGCCACGCGTGTCGATCCGCATTCCCGCGGCGACGTCGATCATGCAGGAGCGGCGATGCGCGATTCCGTCGATCGTCACCCGGCACTCGTGACAGATCCCCATCCCGCAGAGCGGTCCGCGGGGAGCACCGGTCACCGAGGTTCGGAATGCCGTGATGCCGGCGTTGACGAGCGCCGCGGCGACGGTGGTTCCTTCCTCGGCGGAGATCGCGCGCCCGTCGACGACGAGCCGGATGCGGGAGCCGTCCGTCATGCGGCCGCCGCCGCGCGATTCGGGTCGAACGGCGCCGGATCGATCGCCGGCTTCCGCCCGGCGACGAGATCGGCGAGCAGCCGCCCCGTCCCGAGGGACG
>DASTIQ010000044.1 GCA_035717485.1 Thermoanaerobaculia bacterium
GATGACGCCTCCCGCGCTCGACCGGATCGTGCGGACCTGTCTCGCCAAGGACCCCGACGACCGCTGGCAGTCGGCCCATGACGTCAAGAGCGAGCTCGCCTGGATCGACGAGATCGGCGGGGGCTCGCTCGTCATGATCGACGAGATCAGCGAGGCGCGACTCGCTCCGGAAAAGGCCTTCTTCCCGGTCGCCATCTCGTAGAGCACGCAGCCGAGCGCGAAGATGTCGGTCCGGGCGTCGGCGGGCTTCCCCTCGAGCTGCTCGGGCGCCATGTACTGGAAGGTGCCGAGGATCGTGCCCCGTTCGGTCAGCGGGCGATCCGCCTCCGTCGGCAGCGACGTGACGTCCGCCTCGTCGGTTCGCGTCCCGATCGTCTTCGCCAGTCCGAAATCGAGGAGCTTCACGCCGGAGCGCGTGATCATGACGTTTCCGGGCTTCAAGTCCCGGTGGACGAGCGAGCGCCGGTGGGCGGCGTCGAGAGCGTCGGCGATCTGTTTCCCGAGCTCGAGGACCTGCTCTCGCGGCAGCGGACCGCGAGTCAGACGGTCCGAGAGCATCTGCCCCTCGAGGAGCTCCATGACGAGGTACTCGACGCCTTGCTGGTGGCCGACGTCGTAGAGCGAGCAGATGTGCGGGTGCGAGAGCTGCGAGACGGCTCTCGCTTCGCGCTCGAAGCGCTGCTGGAACTCGGCGTTGCCGGAGAGATGCTCGGGAAGGACTTTCACCGCGACATCGCGGCCGAGGCGCGTGTCGCGGGCGCGGTAGACCTCTCCCATGCCCCCGGCGCCCAGCGGCGACAGGATTTCGTAGGGACCCAGCTTCGTTCCCGCGGCGAGCGTCACTTGAACCCGTCGACGGCGAACAGATCCGAAAGCGCGCGCGTGTAGCCGTAAACGTACGAGCGGCCGTCGGCCGAGAGGAAGATCTGTCCGATGAACTGGAGGCCCGCCGGGTCGCCCGGCGACAGCTCGCGGAGGAGCTCTTTGCGGCCCGTCGAGAGATCGAACCGGTAGATGCTCGCGGGAATCTTGTGGTCGCGCGCGAAGAGATACCGCCCGTCGCCGCTGAACCGGATCGCCGTGAGACCCGAGAGGTCGAGCTTCGGAGGCGGCGGAGGCGTTCCTCCGTCGATGGAAACCGTGGACGGGGGGACGTTTCCCCCGCCGTAGATCGCATACTTTCCGTCCACCGAAATCATGAAACCGGCGACTTGAACGCTCGGAGGAGTGACGGCGCGCGGGAGCCCGTGCTCGATGTCCTGGACGTAGATCCGCCGCGTGCCGTCGTCGGCCGTGGCGTTTAACACGACGCGGCGGCTGTCGGGGAGCCATTGGACCGTATTGACCTGGAGCTTCCCGTCGGAGGGCAATGTCCGGGGCTGGCCCGTCCCGGTCGGCAGGAGGGTGAGCGGGGCATGCTTCTTCATGAGCGCGGTGGCCGCCCATTTCCCGTCGGGGGAGAGCGACCGCGGAACGCCGTCGCCGAGCCGGATGATGGGCGATCCGTCGGTCTTCCGGATGCAGACCGCGTAATTCTCGCCGACCGCCTGTCCCTGCTCGTCGAGAAGGAGCGTCGTGCCGTCGTCGGACAGGTCGTAGGGCAGGGACCAGTCGAGCCAGGAGAGCTCGCGTTCGCGCGTCTGCCCGGGGCCGAGCCCCATGATTCCCTTGCGCACGTTGTCGTGCGTCAGCAGCACCCGGCCCGTCTTCGAGATGTCCCGCAGGGTGAGGCCGCCCGGAACGTTCGAAAGGACGCGCTCCTTGCCGGAGAGCGTCACCGCGCGAAGCGAGCGTCCGGCGCCCGCTTCCGCCGCCGTGAACCAGATTTCCTTCCCCTCCGGCGACCACGACAGGCCCTGCACGCTCTCGTAGTCGCGGGAGAGCTTCCTCTTCTTTCCCGCGAGATCGATCATCGCGACCGCGCCCTGGTCGTCGGTCGGGAACGGATGGTCGAGGAAGGCGATCGTCCTTCCGTCCGGCGCGAAGCGCGGCCAGCTCACGTGTCCCGTCGTCTCGTAGAGGACCTTACCGGCGGGGAACTCGAGTCTGGCCTTCGCGTCGACGTCGTGTTCGACGAGCATGGACGTGCCGTCGGCCGTCCAGTCGGCCCACTGGATCCCGTCCTCGAGCGGGCGCGGAGCTCCGCCGGTCAGCGGAACGACGGCGAGCGTTCCCGCGCACGCGCCGTTGTGCGCCTGCCGGCAGTTGAGCGAGATCGCGGCCTGCCCGGTCGAGGAAACGGCGAGGACTTCGGCCGGAGGGAGCTGGAGCGAAAGCGCGTCGGGGGTCTCCGGCCGCTTGAGAAAGATCTCGGGCGGGAGCCCGTCCCATTGCGCCGAGAAGAGGACCGACTGTCCGTCCGGCGTGAAGCGGCCGGAGCCGATGAAGCCGCGCCGGAACGTCAGCTGGCGGAACACGGGAGCGGGAGCGGCGGCCGGGCGGCCGAGCCTCGCCGCAATCCATCCGAGCGCAAGCGCGGCGGCCACGGCGGCGGCGGCGGCCCGCGGGCCGATCTTCGGAGCGATCCACCCTCGTTTCGCCGGTGCCGCTCCGGATCGCGCTTCCGACGTCGACAGCCCCGAAACCGCCTCGAGGTCGTAGGCGAGGTCGCGCGCCGACTGGAACCGGTCTTCCGGGTTCTTCTCCAGACAGTGCCGCACCAGGCGCTCGAGCGCGGCGGGAACGGCGCGGTTCGTGTCGGACAGGTCCGGAGGTTCTTCTTTCAGGATCGCGGTCATCGTGTCGGCGGCGGTGTCGCCGCGGAACGCCCGGCGCCCGGAGAGCATCTCGTAGAGGACGGCCCCGAAGGAGAAGATGTCGGTGCGGTGATCGGCGCTCCGCCCCCGGACCTGCTCGGGGGACATGTAGCCCATCGTGCCCATCACGGTTCCGGGCGCCGTCCCCGCGGCTTCCACGGTGGGGGCGTTCGTCGCGGCGCCGGCTTCGGCCGTGCCGGTCATCCGCGCGAGACCGAAGTCGAGAATCTTCACGTGGCCGTCTTTGGTGAGGAAGATGTTCTCCGGCTTCAAGTCGCGATGGACGACGCCGCGCTCGTGCGCGGCGGCGAGGCCGCGGGCGATCTGGAGCGCGAAGTCGATCGCTTTGCGCGAGTGGAGGGGCGAGCCCACGAGCCGCGCGCGAAGCGTTTCCCCTTCGAGAAGCTCCGTGACCGAATACGCGACGCCGTTCTCGAAGCCGAAATCGTGGATCGCGAGGATGTTCGGGTGCGAGAGGGCGGCGACCGCCTGGGCTTCCCGTTCGAATCTCGCGCGCGCTTCCGGGTCGTTCGCGAGGTGCGCCGGCAGGACCTTGACGGCGACGTCGCGGTTCAGCTTCGCGTCCCGCGCGCGGTAGACCTCGCCCATCCCGCCGGCGCCGAGGGGGGAGAGGATTTCGTAGAGGCCGAGCCGCGTCCCGGCGGAAAGAGTCATGCCCGATTCAACTTGTCCGGGAGTATATCGTCCGGACAGGCCGGATCAGCGGCGGGGAAACCACCCGTCGACGCGCTTCCGATGCGCCGCGAGGCGCCCCCTCACGTCCTCCATGCGGTCGCCGCCCGTCACCTCGAGGAGCGCCTCGGCGAGCACGAAAGCGAGCATCGCTTCCGCGATGACGCCGCAGGCGGGGAGGGCGGTGACGTCGCTCCGTTCATAGGCGGAGGTCGCGGGTTCTCCCGTGTCCAGATCGATCGAGGAGAGGCCGCGGGCCAGCGTCGAGATCGGCTTCATGTAGGCGACGACGAGGACGTCCTCCCCGTTCGTCACCCCGCCTTCGAGCCCTCCCGCCCGATTCGTACGGCGCCGGCCTTCGAGAAGGATCTCGTCGTGGGCCGCGGAACCGAAACCGCGGGAGGCTTCGATCGCGGAGCCGAACTCCACGGCCTTGACGGCGGGAATCGAGAGGATCGCGCGTCCGATCCGCCCGTCGAGCTTCCGGTCCCACGCGACGTACGAGCCGAGTCCCGGAGGAACGTTCGCGGCGCCGATCAGGATCGATCCGCCGAGCGTTTCGCCCTTCGCTTTCGCTTCGTCGATCGCCGCGACCATCTTCTTCTCGGCGGCCCGATCCAGGGCGCGGAGCGGGGAGGAATCGTCGACCCGTTCGAGGGAAGCAAACGTCCGGGGTACGTCGCCTTCGACGGCACCGAGCGACAGGACGCCGCTCGCGATCCGGATGCCGCATTCGGAGAGGAGCATCCGGCAGACCGCGCCGGCCGCCACCCGGGCGGCGGTCTCGCGCGCCGACGCGCGCTCGAGGACGTTCCGCAGGTCGTCGGCGCCGAACTTCTGCGCGCCGGCGAGGTCGGCGTGTCCTGGGCGCGGCCGGCGGACGCGGCGGGAGGCGGCGGCTTCGGGATCGACCTCCCACGGGTCCATCACCGCTTTCCAGTTGGCGAAATCCCGGTTCTCGATCCGGAAAGCGACCGGAGAGCCGAGCGTCACCCCTCCGCGGACACCGCCGGTGATCTCGACCGCGTCGGTCTCGATCTTCATTCGCCCGCCGCGGCCGTATCCATGCTGCCGGCGCGACATGTCGGACCGGAGGAGTTCGCGGTCGATCGTCAGGCCGGCCGGTATCCCCTCGAGAATCGCGCTCAGCGCGGGTCCGTGGGACTCGCCGGCGGTCGTCAGGCGCAACGTCATCGCGCGGAGAGTCTGACCGATCCTTTTTCAAAAGACAAAGAAACAGGAATAGGATTTCCGTTTGACGATCATGCTTTCGACGGCGGCCGGAGGCGCGCTCCTCTCCCGGTTCACCGCGGCGCGGAAGCGCACCGAGGACCTCTTCTCGTTCATCCGCGACGAGGCGTTCCTCGCGCGCCCCATTCCTCTCCGGCACCCGATCGTGTTCTACCGCGGACACCTGCCCGCCTTCGCGGTCAACACCCTCCTGAAGAGAGCGCTCGGCCGGCCGGGGATCCGCGCCGACTTCGAGACGCTCTTCGAACGCGGCATCGACCCCGCCGACGCCGCCACCGCCGAGAAGGTGTCGATCGCCCGATGGCCGGAGCGGTCCGAGATCGAGGCGTACCTCCGGGAGGCCGGCGAGCGGCTTTCGGCGGCGTTCGAGGCCATCGACGCGGGGGAAGTCGCGGACGTCGATTTCGCGCGCGAGGCCGCGGCGATGTGCATCGAGCACGAGGAGATGCACCAGGAGACCCTCCTCTACATCTTTCACCGGCTCGATTTCTCGATGAAGTGCCCGCCGGAGCGTTCGCCACACGCGCCGCTCGGGGCCGGACCGGCTCCGGAAACGGTCCGCGTTCCGGCGGGAATCGCGACGCTCGGTGCCGAACGCGGCGGGATCCCGTTCGGATGGGACAACGAGTTCCCGAAGCTCGCCGTCGACGTGCCGGCCTTCGAGATCGACCGGAACGACGTGACCAACGGCGAGTACCTCGAATTCGTCGATGCCAGCGGCTACGGGAACGCGCGCTGGTGGGACCATGCCGCCCGCGCGTGGATCTCGGGCGGGAAGATCGCGCATCCTCTCTTCTGGGAGCGGGACGGAGGGCGCTGGAAGTGGCGAACGATGTTCGAGGCCGTCGAGCTTCCGCTCGCGTGGCCGGTCTACGTCAGCCACGCCGAAGCGTCGGCGTTCGCCCGCTGGCGCGGGAGACGGCTGCCGACGGAGGCTGAGATCCATCGGGCCGCGTACGGGACGTCTTCGGGCGAGGAGCGATCGTTCCCGTGGGGAGAGGACCCGCCCGATTCCTCTCGCGCGAACTTCGGGATGTTCCGGTACGATCCCGTTCCCGTCGGAAGCTTTCCCGCCGGCGAGAGCTTCTGGGGCGTGCGCGACCTCGTGGGGAACGGCTGGGAGTGGACGTCGACGCCGTTTTCCGGCTTTCCGGGCTTCCGGGCGAGCCCGCTCTATCCCGGCTATTCGGCCGATTTCTTCGACGGCGCGCACTACGTGATGAAGGGGGGATCGCCCGCGACGGCGCCTTCGATGCTTCGCCGGAGTTTCCGGAACTGGTTTCAACCGCGCTACCCGTATCCGTACGCCACGTTCCGCTGCGCCCGGGACGCGGTGTGAGCTCGGCGGCGACGCTTTCCGCGTTCGCGCTGGACGTCGCACGCGATCTCGCCCTGACGCCGCGCCAGCTCCAGTCCAAGTACCTCTACGATCGGCTCGGAAGCCGGCTCTTCGAGGCGATCTGCCGGCTGCCCTGGTACACGATCACCCGCGCGGAGCTCGGTCTTCTCTCGCGGCACGCCGACGAGATCGCCGCGGAGCTCCCCGATCCGCTGACGCTGACCGAGCTCGGCCCCGGAGACGGGGAGAAGATCGCCCTGCTCGCGGCCGCGCTCGTCCGGGAGCGGGCGGCTCTCGCGACGCATCTGATCGACATCTCGCAGTCCGCGCTCGACCAGACGGAGCGGCGGCTCGGCCGGTACGAAGGCGTCTCCGTGGTCGGGCACCGCGCGTCCTACGAGGAAGGGCTGCGGCGCGTCGCCCGCGAGCGCAACGGCGGCGGGCTCCTCGTCCTCTTCCTGGGATCGAACCTCGGCAACTTCGACCGCGGCGCGGCGGCCGATTTCCTGCGCGCGATCCGGGCGACGCTCCGCCCGGGCGACGCGCTCCTCCTCGGCGCGGATCTCGTCAAGCCGGAAGCGGATCTGCTCCTCGCCTACGACGATCCCCTCGGCATCACCGCCGCGTTCGACAAGAACGTCCTCCTCCGGATCAACCGGGAGCTCGGCGGGGACTTCGACCTCGCGTCCTTCACCCACCGCGCGGTCTTCGATCCGGCCGAATCCCGGGTCGAAATGCGGCTCGTCTCGCTTCGCGACCAGGACGTCTCGATTCCCGCGGCCGGAATCCAGGTGCGGTTCGCCGAGGGCGATTTCATCTGGACGGAGAGCTCGTACAAGTACACGCCCGCGGACCTGACACGGCTCGTCGAGGGCGCGGGATTCGCCTGCCGCCGGCAGTGGATCGACCCCGTGGCTCAATTCGCGCTCGCGCTCTTCTTCGCGGGGTGATCCCGGCAGGGCCGGAACGCGGCTAAGATTCCGCGAGACCGACGAGCGCATGCTGACTGTGGGAACCCGCCTCGCACCTGGCGATCCGCCTTCGCTCCTTCGGAGCCGGAAGCCTCGCCGAAGCCTTGGCGAAGGCGGGTTCGGCGCGACGACGGGTTTGCCATGACGCTCCCGGCCGGCGACAGACTCGGACCGTACGAGATCATCTCGCTCCTGGGTTCAGGGGGCATGGGAGAAGTCTACCGGGCGCGCGACACCCGGCTGGGCCGGACGGTCGCGCTCAAGATCCTCCCCGAAGCGGTCGCCGCCGACCCGGAACGCGTGCGGCGATTCGAAATGGAGGCGCGGTCGGCCTCGGCCCTGGCCGATCCCCGCATCGTCACCGTTTTCGACGTGGGCGCCGAGCGGGGCATCCACTTCATCGCGACCGAGCTCGTCGAGGGTTCGGACCTCCGACATCTCCTCGAGGGCGGTCCCGTCCCTCCCGCGAGAGTGATCGAAATCGCCGCGCAGATCGCCGAGGGACTCGCCGCCGCACACGAGCAGGGAATCGTGCATCGAGACCTGAAGCCCGAGAACGTCCTGATCAACCGGTCGGGCGCCGTCAAGATCGCCGATTTCGGCCTCGCGAAGCAGACGGATCGGTCCTCGGGCGATCTCTCGCAGATGGCGACGGCGGCAGCGGATTCGACGGCCACCGGCATCGTGATGGGAACGGTCGCCTACATGTCGCCGGAGCAGGCTCGCGGCGCGAGAGTCGACTTCCGGTCCGACCAGTTCTCGCTCGGACTGATCCTCTACGAGATGGCGGCGGGAAGGCGGGCGTTCGCCCGTGGCAATCCCGCCGACACGCTCTCCGCGATCCTCAGGGACGATCCGCCCCCGCTCGCGTCCGCCTCTCCGGGGATGTCGGAGCCTTTCGCGAGGATCGTCCACCGATGCCTCGAAAAGGACCCGGAGCGGCGGTACGGCTCGACGAGCGACCTCGCCCACGACCTGAAAGGGCTCGTCGCTTCCTCTCCGTCGACCGTGGCGGCGAAGACGTCGCCGCCCCTTCGGAAATTCGTCATCCCGCTCGCCCTCGCCCTCGCCGCCGCCGCGCTCGCGGCGTTCCTTTTCCTGCGGCATCCGAAGCCGGTGTCGGAACCGATCAATTCCCTCGCGATCCTGCCCTTCGTCAGCTCGAGCGGTAAGGCGGACATGGAATTCCTGACCGACGGGATCACGGAGAGCCTGATCAACAAGGTGTCGCAGGTCTCCGGCCTGCGGGTGATCTCTCGCACGTCGGCGTTCCACTACAAGGGGAGGGAAATCGACCCCGCGAAAGTCGCGAGGGAGCTGGACGTTCGGGCGATCCTGACCGGGCACGTGGCGGCGGTGGGAGACTCCCTCTCCGTCGGCGCCGAGCTCGTGGACGCGCGCGACGGGCGGCACCTCTGGGGAGAGCAGTACAACCGGAAGATCTCGGACGTCTTCGCGATGCAGAGCGAGATCGCGTCGGTGATCGCAACCTCGCTTCGCGGCCCACTGACGGGACAGGAGCAGGGTCGGATCGAAAAGCGCCCGACGCGCAACCTCGCCGCCTACCAGGAATATCTGAAGGGGAAATATTTCTTCGGCCGCAGCAACCCGGGCGATCTCGAAAAGGCCCGGGCCGCTTTCGAGGAGGCCGTGTCGCTCGACCCGGATTTCGCCCTCGCCCACGTCGGCATCTCGGGCTGTTACGGGATCGAAGGGTCCGCGAGCTACCTCAACCCCACGGAGGCATGGCCGAAGTCCCGTGAGCACGCCGAGCGGGCCATTGCCCTCGACGCGTCCCTGCCCGACGCGCACACGGCACTCGCCGCCGTCTATCTGAACCACGACTGGGACTGGGCGGCCGCCGAGAGAGAGTTGAAGCGCGCGATGACGCTCGGGCCGGTCGACCTGTCGCTCGCCGAGCCGAACGACCTTTTTTCCTTCTACCTGGCGGCCATGGGCCGTCTCGATGAGGCCGTCGCCGCGGAGAAGACGGCCCAGAAGACGGATCCTCTTTCTCCCTTCCTCGCGGCGGACCTCGCTCAGGAGTACTACTACGCGAGGAAATTCGACGCCGCGATCCGGGAGGCGCGCCGTGCCCTCGAGCTCCAGCCCGATTCCGTCTTCGGGTTGACGGCATTGGGCCTGTCGTTCGTCATGGAGGGGAAGTCCGAGGCGGGGATCGCGTCGCTCCAATCCGCGGTCGAGCGGTCGGGGGGAGAGTCGTTCAATCTCGGTAACCTCGGGTGGGCATACGGGCGCGCCGGACGGATCGCCGACGCGAAGGAAGTCCTGCGCCGAATGGAGGTGTCGTCTCGGGAGCGCTACGTCGCGCCGTTCGACCGCGCAATGGTCGAGATCGGCATGGGGAACGCGGACGCCGCGTTCGCCGGGCTCGACCGTGCGGTCGAGGAGCGCAATGCCTGGCTGATCTTCCTCAACGTGGAGCCGATGTTCGACCCGATCCGCGCCGATCCGCGCTTCGCGAAGGTCGTCGCGCGCGTCGGCCTGCCTCCCCCGAAGGCGAGGACCTCGTGACGCTGTCGACGGGCGTCAGGCTCGGTCCCTACGAGATCCTTTCTTCCCTGGGCGCCGGCGGCATGGGAGAGGTCTATCGGGCGCGCGACACGCGGCTGGGCCGGACGGTCGCGCTCAAGATCCTCCCGGAAGCAGTCGCAGGCGACCCGGAACGCGTGCGCCGATTCGAAATGGAGGCGCGGTCGGCGTCGGCCATGGCGGACCCGCACATCGTCACCGTTTTCGATGTCGGCACCGAGCGCGGCATCCCTTTCATCGCGACCGAGCTCGTCGAGGGTTCGGACCTTCGACATCTCCTCGAGGACGGCCCGATCCCTCCCGCGAGAGTGACCGACATCGCCGCGCAGATCGCCGAAGGACTCGCCGCCGCGCACGAGGGGGGGGTCGTGCATCGGGACCTGAAGCCCGAAAACGTCCTGATCAACCGGTCGGGGGTGGTCAAGATCGCGGACTTCGGTCTCGCGAAACAGACGGAATCCTCGGGCGATCTCTCGAGAATGGTGACCGCGGCGGCGGATTCGACCGCGACCGGCATCGTCATGGGTACGGTCGCCTACATGTCGCCGGAGCAGGCGCGCGGCGCGAAAGTCGACTTCCGGTCCGACCAGTTCTCGCTGGGACTGATCCTCTACGAGATGGCGGCGGGAAGGCGCGCGTTCGCCCGCGGCAATCCCGCCGACACGCTCTCCGCGATCCTCAGGGACGATCCGCGCCCGCTCGCGTGCGCCTCACCGGGGATGTCGGAGCCCTTCGCGAGGATCGTTCACCGATGCCTCGAAAAGGATCCGGAGCGGCGGTACGGCTCGACGCGCGACCTCGTCCACGACCTGAAGGCGGCGGGACACGACGCACGCACGCCGTCCGTCCCGGTGGCGGCGCCCGGAGCGACGCCCGCCGCGCGGCGGAATCGGATGATCGCGGCCGCGGTCGTCGCGGCGGCGCTCGCGGCCGGAGCGTTCTTCCTCCTGCGGAGACGCGCTTCCGCCCCGGCCGGGATCGACTCCCTCGCGATCCTTCCCTTCGAGAACTCCAGCGGGAAGCCGGACACGGAGTTCCTGAGCGACGGGATCACGGAGAGCCTGATCAACAAGGTTTCGCAGGTCTCCGGCCTCCGGGTGATCTCGCGGGCCTCGTCGTTCCACTACAAGGGGCGGGAGATCGACCTCGAGAAGGTCGGAAAGGAGCTGAACGTCCGCGCGGTCCTCACGGGCCATGTCCTCGCGGTGGGCGATTCGCTTTCCGTCGGCGCGGAGCTCGTCGACGCGCAGGACGGGCGGCACCTCTGGGGAGACCAGTACCGCCGGAAGATGTCCGACATCTTTTCGATGCAGAGCGAGATCGCTTCCGAGATCGCCACGGCGCTTCGCGGGAGGTTGACGGGGGAGGAAAAGGGACGTCTTCAGAGGAGACCGACGGGGGACCCCGAAGCCTATCAGGCGTACCTGAAAGGCAAATATCTCCTGAATCGCGTCGGCCCGGAAGAATTCGACAGAGCGAGAGAAGCGTTCGAAGACGCGACCCGCCGCGATCCGAAGTTCGCTCTCGCCTTCGTCGGCATCTCCGTGACCTACGCGGTGCAGGGCTTCAACGGTTTCCGCGATCCGGCCGAGTCCTGGAGGAAGTCCCGGGAGAGCGCGCAACGGGCGATCGAGCTCGACGGCCAGCTGCCGGACGGGCACGTTGCGCTGGCGGCAGTCCTCCTGAACCGGGACTGGGACTGGACGAGGGCCGAAAGCGAGCTCACGCAGGCGATCGCTCTCGAGCCCGCCGACATATCCTGGACGGTGCCCGAGGACCAGTATTCGTTCTACCTCGAGGTCATGGGCCGCTTCGATGAAGCCATCGCGGTGATGAAGAAGGCCGAGAAATTTGACCCGCTCTCCGCGAATCTTGCGTCCGATCTGGCACAGGCTTACTACTTTGCGAGGAGATACGACCTTGCGGCCGCGGAAGCCCGCCGGGGGATCGAGCTCGATCCCCGCTCGCTGCTTGTGAACTGGGCGCTCGGTCAGATCCTGACGGCGCAGGGAGACCATGCCGGCGCCGTCCGAGCCCTGGAGTCATGCGTCGAGCCTTCGGGCGGATCCCCGCAGTCTCTCGGGCTCCTCGGCTGGGGATACGGGCGCGCGGGTCGAAAGACAGATGCGGAACGCATCCTCCGCCGGCTGGAGGAACTCTCCCGAAGCCGTTACGTCGAGCCGATCGATTTCGCCCTCACGCACATCGGCCTCGGAAACCGGGACGAGGCCTTCGCGTATCTCGACAAGGCCGTCACCGAGCGCAACGGCTGGCTGATCTACCTCAATGCCGATCCGATGTTCGACCCGATTCGGACGGATCCGCGATTCGGGAAGATCGTCGCGCGCGTCGGCCTGCCGGCCTCGGGGAAAACGCCGTGACGCTGGCCTCGGGGACCCGCCTCGGGCCCTACGAAATCCTGTCTCCGCTGGGCGCCGGGGGGATGGGGGAGGTGTACCGCGCCCGCGACACGCGTCTCGGGCGGGAGGTGGCGGTCAAGATACTTCCGGAGGATCTCGCGAACGACGCGGAGAGGATTTCGCGTTTCGAGCGCGAAGCGCGGTCGGCTTCGGCACTGTCTCACGCGCACGTCGTTTCGGTATTCGACGTCGGCCGGGAGAAAGACCGCTTCTACATCGTCACGGAAGTCGTTGCGGGAGGGAGCCTCCGGGATCTCCTCGATCGCGGTCCGCTGCCGTTCCGGCGAGCGCTCGATCTCGCCGTTCAGATCGCTTCGGGGCTCGCGGAGGCCCACGAGAGCGGGATCGTGCATCGGGACCTGAAGCCCGAGAACATCCTGCTCACGAAGTCGGGCGATGCGAAGATCGCGGATTTCGGCCTGGCGAAGCTCGTGGAGACGGAAGGGGCGGACCTCTCTCAGCTTCCGACCTCGGACGGCCTGAAGACCTCCGACGGCCTGGTGATGGGGACGGTCGCGTACATGTCGCCGGAGCAGGCGAGCGGGCGTGCGGTGGATTTTCGGTCGGATCAATTCGCGTTCGGCTCGATTCTCTACGAGATGCTCGCCGGGAAGCCGCCTTTCCGGCGAGCGTCGCCCGGCGAGACGATGGCCGCGGTCATCCGCGACGAGCCCGATCCGCCGGGGGCCGGAGTTCCGCCGCAGCTCTTCTGGGTCGTCGAACGGTGCCTTTCCAAGGAGCCCGCCGACCGTTACGGGTCGACGCGGGACCTCGCGCGCGAGCTCGCGTTGCTGCGGCAGCATCTTTCCGAGGTCATGAGCGGCCCGGCCGCCGCCCCGGCACCAAGCCCGATTATCGGTCGACGACGCGACGTCATTCCCTGGGCGATTGCCGGCGTGCTGCTCCTCGGCGTCGTTGTGCTCGTCGCTCGCCGGGGATCTCACTCCCCGCCCGACGCCGGCCCGATCCGCTTCTCCGTTCCGCCCCCGGCAAACGGCGCCTTCTCGTTCTTCGTGGAGGACTCTTTTCTCGCCGTCTCCCCCGACGGGTCGCGGCTCGCGTACGTCGCGTCCGATCCGGAAGGCGGCCAGCGGATCTTTCTGCGGCGGCTGTCAGACGCCAACGCCCGGCCGATTCCGGGGACCGAAGCCGCCGACTCGCTGTTCTTTTCTCCCGATGGCCGTTCCATCGCTTTCTTCGCCGAAGCCAAGCTGAAGCGCGTCGAGCTCTCCGGGGGCGCGGCCGTCCCGATCTGCGACCTTCCGCTCATCGGCCGGTACTGGTCGGGGACCTGGGGCAGCGACGGCGACATCCTGTTTGCCGGAGTTACGAGGGGGCGAGGGATCTTCCACGTTTCGGCGTCGGGCGGCGCGCCAGCCAATTTGATTCCGGTCGATCTCTCGCGCGGCGAGGCACGCATCGGCTGGCCCTGGTTCCTGCCGGATGGAAGGCGGTTTCTCTACCTGCTCCGCTATGCCGATGGTCATGGGAGCCTCATGCTGGCGGAGCCGGGAAAAAAGCCGCGTCCCGTCATGCCGATGCTATCGGCCGTGCAGTACGTCGACCCCGGTTATCTGATCTTCGTGAAGGACGGAGCCCTTCTCGGACAGCGCTTCGATTCGGAGAGCGGCCGGGTCACCGGCGAGCCCTTCTCGATCGCCGAGCAGGTTCGTTACTTCCTCACGACGGGGGGCGCCGCCTTCGCCGTTTCGCGGACCGGCACCCTCGCGTATCAGTCTCAGGGGGACGTGAGCCAACTGGCCTGGTTCGACCGAACCGGCCGGGAGTTGGGCTCTGTGGGTCCGCACGGGAGGTACGTGACGGTCTCGATCTCTTCCGACGGCCGGCGGGCTCTCTTCGATCGGGCGAGGCCGGGGGTGGGAACGTGGGACGTCTGGTCACTGGACCTCGAGCGTGGTACCGAGACTCCCGTCGTTGCCGCCCCGGAAACCGATGTCTTTCCCATCTGGTTGCCCGACGGAAAGAGCATCGCCTTTTCGGCCGACCGCGGCGAGGCGGCGACGCTCTTTCGAAAGGACCTCGCGACGGGGAGAGAAGAGAAGCTTGTAGCGAACGCTCCGAGCGAAGAATTCCAGATCGCGCAGGACGTCTCGCCCGATGGCCGGTCTCTGGTCTACATGGAGGCGACCCAGCATGGTTGGTTCGATCTCTGGACGTACCCGCTCGACGGCGGCGGAAGGCCGGTCCCTCTCCTCAGGGCGCCATTCCCCAAGAGCGAAGCGCGCTTCTCGCCCGACGGCCGGTACGTCGCGATGATCACCGCCGAGTCAGGCCGACCGGACGTTTACGTGACCCCTTATCCCGGGCCCGGAGAGAGAATCCGTGTCTCGACCGGAGGCGCGCGAGCTCTGCGCTGGAGTCGCGACGGAGAGCTTCTCTTCGTCTCGGGCGACGATCGCTTGATGTCGATACCGATTCGAACCGCTCCTTCCCTGCAGATCGGGACGCCGACGGAGCTCTTCGCCTTGAAAGGGAAATGGCCCTGGCTCGACTTCGACGTTTCCAAAGATGGAAAACGTTTTCTCGCCATCGTTCCCGAAGTCGTCGCCGACGAGCTCCCGCTGAACGTCGTCGTCAACTGGAAACCGGGTGTGGCCGAATGACACTTGCCACAGGTTCTCGACTCGGCCCATACGAGATCCTCGGACCGCATCCCGTCTCGATCGCGCCTCGGCGTGCCTCATGATCATCGCTGGCGAGGAGAACGGCGAACGCCGGATATCCTCGCCGCGATAAGATCCCGCGAAGCTTCGAAGGAGGTTGGAAGTGAAACGAGTCGCGGCGGCATGTCTGGTGGCGGGCTTCCTGGGATTCGGCGCGAGCGCGCAGGAGAAGCCGGCGGAATCGCCGAAACGGGAGCCGGCTCGGAGCGAGCCGGGGCGCAGCGAGACGCCTCGGGACGAGACGCCGAAGCGGACCCCCACGGAACCGCCGAAGGCCGAGCAGTCCGTCACCTCGCATTCGATCGTGATCGGCGGGGCGACCGTCGCTTACACCGCCACCGCGGGAACCTTCGTCGTTCGAAACGAGAAAGAGGAGCCCGTGGCGAACGTCGGATACACCGCCTATGTCCGGCGCGGCGGCGATCCCTCGTCGCGCCCCATCACGTTCGCCTACAACGGCGGTCCGGGCTCCTCCTCGGTGTGGCTGCACATGGGAGCGCTCGGTCCGCGCCGCGTCGTCGTGACGGACGCGGGCTTCACCCCGCCCCCCCCGTATCGCGTCGTCGACAACGCGGAGAGCATCATCGACCGGAGCGATCTCGTGATGATCGATCCCGTCGGGACCGGTCTCTCGCGGGCGGCGGGAGAGGCGAAGGACAAGGATTTCTGGGGAACCGACCCCGACATCGAATCGGTCTCGAACTTCATCAAGGAGTGGGTGACCGAGAACGGCCGATGGAACTCCCCGAAGTACCTCCTCGGCGAGAGCTACGGCACGACCCGCTCGGCGGGAATCGTCGACCGGCTCCAGAGCCAGGGAATGGCGTTCAACGGCGTGATTCTCGTCTCGGTGGCGCTCGATCTGGAAGCGATCTTCAACGCGCCGGGGAACGACCGGCCCTATCCGCTCTTCCTTCCGACGTACGCCGCGGTCTCCTGGTACCACAAGGCGCTCCCCAACCGGCCGGCGAAGCTCGAGCCGTTCCTCGACGAGGTGCGCGCCTGGGCCACCGGCCCGTATGCCGCCGCGCTGATGAAAGGCGACACGATCGGAGACGCCGAGCGCGACGCCGTCGCCCGCAAGCTCCACGAATACACGGGACTCCCGGAGGATTACGTCAAGCGGTCGAACCTCCGGATCGACGAGGCGGCCTTCACGCAGGAGCTGCTCCGGGATCGGGGGGAGACCGTCGGCCGTCTGGACGCGCGCTTCACCGGCCCCACCCTCGACGCGATCGGCCGAGACGCCGAGTACGATCCGCAGAGCGCGGCGATCACCGCGGCCTATACCGCGGCCTTCCTCGACTACTACCACCGGGATCTCGCCTTCGGAAAGGGAAAGACCTACATCATCACCAACTACGGGCTCTTCCCGCAGTGGGATTTCAAGCACAAGGCGCCCGGTGCGCGTTTCCCGTCCCCCTTCACGAATACCGGCCTCGACCTCGCGCATGCGCTGACCGTCAATCCGAACCTGCGCGTGCTCGTGCTGAACGGGTACTTCGATCTCGCGACGCCGTTCCTCGCGACCGAGGAGATGATGTCCCACCTCCTGCTCGCCAAGGACCTGCGGCCGCACGTGGAAATGAAGTACTACGCCGCGGGCCACATGATGTACGTCAACGAGGACGCGCTCAAGGCGATGAAGACCGACGTCGCGGCGTTCATGGATCGAACGAGCCGGCGCTAGGAGTCGTCCGGCCGGCGTCGGCTATCATCGGGTCGACCCGATGAATCTGGCCACGGGAACCCGTCTCCGCCCCGGCGATCCGCCCTCGCTCGCGACGGCGAGCCGTCAGGCGCGCCGAAGCGCCGGCGAGGGCGGGTACGGCGCGACGCGCCCGCCTTCGCCCCGCCTTCGCCAAGGCTTCGGAGGGCGACGGCGGACTTCGGGTGGGCGATGAGTCTCGCCGCCGGAACCCGCCTCGGTCCTTACGAAATCGTTTCCGCCCTGGGCGCCGGCGGCATGGGAGAGGTGTACCGGGCCCGCGATACCCGCCTTGGCCGCGACGTCGCGATCAAGGTCCTCCCCGAAGCGCTCGCCGACGACCCGGAGCGCGTCGCGCGTTTCGAAAGGGAGGCGCGCTCGGCCTCCGCCCTTTCGCACGCGCACGCGGTGTCGGTCTTCGACGTCGGAAGGATCGGCGACCGCCTCTATCTCGTCACCGAGATCGTCGAGGGGGGCAGTCTTCGGGACGCGATCGACCGGGGTCCCGTTCCGCTCCGCCGGGCGATCGACCTGGCCGCGCAGATCGCGTCCGGGCTCGCCGCGGCGCACGAGAGCGGGGTCGTCCACCGGGACCTCAAGCCCGAGAACGTGCTCATCGCGCGGACCGGCGAGGCGAAGATCGCCGACTTCGGGCTCGCGAAGCTGACCGAAACGGCGGGCGACTCCGACTCGCACCTGCCGACGTCGGACGGCTTGAGCACGTCGGCCGGGCTCGTGATGGGAACGGTGGCGTACATGTCTCCGGAGCAGGCCAGCGGAAGGAAGGTCGACTTCCGTTCCGACCAGTTCGCCTTCGGCGCGATCGTCTGGGAAATGCTCACGGGGCGGCCCTGCTTCCGGCGCGCTTCGGCGGCCGAGACGCTGTCGGCGATCATGCGCGACGAGCCGGAGCCGGTGCGCGGCGTGAACTCCGCCGTTCCGCCGCCCCTCGCGTGGATCATCGACCGATGCCTCGCGAAGGAGCCGACGGGGCGCTACGCGTCGACCCGGGATCTCGCCAGCGAGATCGTGACCGTGAGAGACCACCTCTCGGACCTCTCCGCGGGCTCCGGGGCCGCCGCGATCCGGGAGGGGCCGGGGAGCCGCCGGAAACTTCGCGCCGGGGCAATCGCGGCGGGCGCGGCGCTCCTCGGGGCGGCCGCGGTGCTCGGAGTACGCTTCGGCCGGCGTCCGGCTTCGCCGGCCCTCCCGGCGGTGCGGTTCTCGCTCCCACCCCCCTTGCCTTCGCTCTTCTACTCGAGGTTCGACGCGATCGCGCTCGCGATGTCGCCCGACGGCACGCGACTCGCGTTCATCGGCGACCGGACCGCCTCCGCGCGGGAGGTCGCTCCGGCGGCCGAGCTGTCGACGCAGATCTACCTGCGGTCGCTCTCGGATCTCGACCCGAAGCCGGTGCCCGGGACGGACCGCGCGACCTCCATTTTCTGGTCGCCGGACGGGCGCGCAATCGGATTCTTCGCCGAGGGACAACTGAAACGAGAAGAGCTCGGCGGGGAATCGCCGGTGACCGTCTGCGCGCTCCCGCCCGGCAGGCTGATCACGGGGACGTGGGGAGCCGGCACGATCCTCTTCGGCTCGACTTTCGAGGGGATCATCTACCGCGTGCCCTCCGACGGCGGCGCGCCGGCGGTCATCGTCCGCCCCGACCCGGCGCGCGGCGAGACCCGCATGATGTGGCCGCATTTCCTTCCCGACGGCCGGTCGTTTCTCTATCTCGCCGTGCACCGCAACAGCGCGGGGACCCTGATGCTCGGCTCGATCGACGGCAAACCGCCTCGCGCCGTCGGCGAGATGGCGTCCCGCGTCGAATGGACCGCGCCCGGAGATCTCGTCTTCGCCGCGGACGGGGCGTTGTTCGCCCGGCCGTTCGACGCGAAGGCGGCTCGGTTCACCGGACCGCCCCGGCCGCTCGCGCCGTCGGTTTATTCCTTTTTCACGAGCAAGTGGGCCGGATTCACGGCCTCGAAGAACGGAAGTTTCGCGTACCAGCCCCGGGGAAACGTGAATCGCCTCACGTGGTTCGACCGCGCCGGCCGGAACGTGGGAGAGATCGGCTCGTCCGCGGCCGGGGAGATAATCGACGTCGCGATCTCGCCGGACGGACGGCGTGCCGCATTCGACCGGAGCGGGCTCAGTCTCGGGACGTACGACGTCTGGCAGATCGACCTCGAGCGCAGCGCGGAGACGCGCGTGACGTCGGACCCGAACACGGAGTTCGATCCCGTGTGGCTGCCGGACCAGTCGCATCTGGTCTATTCGGTCGTCCGCGACTACCTGCCGCAGCTCGTCCGGCGCGACCTCGCCGGCGGACCCGAGGAGCCGCTGCTCCCTCCCGGGACTTTCCAGGAGGCCCTGGACGTGTCGCGCGACGGCCGTCTCCTCTTCTCGCAGAGCGATGCGAAGGGCGTGTTCGGCATCTGGATGCTCCCGCCCGGGCTCGCAGCGACGCCCTCTCCGATCGTCGTTTCGCGTTACCAGGCGGAGATCGGCCGTTTCTCGCCGGACGGCCGGTTCCTCGCCTTCCTCTCGAACGAATCGGGCGCGGGGGACGCCGCTTACGTTCAGCCGCTCGGCGCGCCCGGCGAGAAGGTCCGTGTCTCGCCGGGGGCGGCGATGCTCCTCCGCTGGAGCCGCGACGGGAAGGAGATCTTCTACACGACGCCCGACGGCCATCTCGTCGCGGTTCCGGTCGAGACGTCGCCGGCCCTCCGCGTGGGGGACCCCGCGACGCTCTTCGCGCTTCCGGCGAAAGGCTGGCGCGCCTTCGACGTGTCGCCGGACGGCCGGTTCCTCGCCGCGGTGCCGACCGTGAGCTATGCCACGGAGCCGATCTCCGTGGTGGTCAGCGGTACCGGCTCACTGCCGGAATAGGGAGCGGCCGCTCCGGGTCACCGCGCGGCCGGCGCAGGCGCGGCCTTCCGCGGGTACTTCGTCTCGACGTATTCCTCGACGAGGCGCCGGAAGCCCTCGGAGAGCTCGTCGTAGTTTCCCTTCAGCGTCGTGAAGTGCTTCCCGTCGATGTAGACGGGGCAGTGGGGCTCTTCGCCCGTTCCCGGAAGGGAGATGCCGATGTTGGCGGCCTTCGACTCGCCGGGACCGTTGACGATGCACCCCATCACCGCGAGCGTCATCGCCTCCACTCCCTCGAACTCGCGCTTCCATTCCGGCATCCGATCGCGGACGTAGCCCTGGATCCGCTCGGCGAGCTCCTGGAACGTGGTCGACGTGGTGCGCCCGCAGCCGGGGCACGCCGTCACCGACGGGGAGAAGGATCGGATTCCGAGCGCCTGCAGCAGCTCGCAGGCGGCGTAGACCTCTTCGCGGCGGTCGCCTCCCGGGCGCGGCGTGAGCGAGACGCGGATCGTGTCGCCGATCCCCTCCGCCAGGAGAACGCCCATCGCGGAGGCGGACCAGACCAGCCCCTTCGTCCCCATCCCGGCTTCCGTCAACCCGAGATGCAGCGGCTGGTCGGTACGGCGCGAGAGCTCCCGGTAGACCGCGATCAGATCGAGAGGGCGCGAAACCTTGCAGGAGACGATGATGCGGTCGGCGCCGAGGCCCGAAGCCTGAGCGAGCTCGGTCGACTGGAGCGCCGACAGCACCATGCACTCGTTGACGATCTCCTCCGAGGTCCTGCCGAGATCGCGGTCGGTGTTCTCCTGCATCTTCGCCATGACGAGCTCCTGGTTCAGGGAGCCGCCGTTGACGCCGATCCGCACGGGCTTGCCGTTGTCGGCGGCGATGCGGCAGATCGTCGCGAACTGCTCGTCGCGTCGCTCGCCCTTGCCGACGTTCCCCGGGTTGATCCGGTACTTGTCGAGGGCCCGCGCCATCTCCGGGTATTTCGTCAGAAGAACGTGGCCGTTGTAGTGGAAGTCGCCGATCAGGGGAGCTTCGCACCCGGCATCGAGCATCCGTCGCTTGATCTCGGGGACCGCGGCGGCGGCCTCCGGGACGTTGACGGTCACCCGGACCATCTCCGAGCCCGCCTGCGCGAGCTCGATGCACTGCCTTGCCGTGCCGGCGGCGTCGGCCGTGTCGGTGTTCGTCATCGACTGGACGACGACGGGCGCGCCTCCGCCCACGAGGACGTTCCCGACCTTCACTCCGACCGTTCGGCGGCGGCTTGCCGGCATCCGGTCAGTCTACCAAACCCGTTCTCTTGCGCGGGTTCCCGCTCCTCGCGTAGAATCCGCCCTCGAAAAATCCGGTTCAGAATCGACGCCAGACCCGCATCGAGAGGAGCATCATGAAGGAACGCCTCGCCCGCCTGGCCCGTCCCGTTCTCGTCGTCGCCGCCGTCGCGGCGGTCTTCTCGTCCGCGCTCCTCCGCGCGGCCGCGATCAGCGCCGATCTCTCGGTCGTCAAGACCCGAACGACTCCCGCGCCGGCGCATCCCGGCGACGTGATCGGCTACGACATCGCGGTGACGAACAACGGCATCGACGCGGCGACGAACGTCGTGGTCACCGACGTCGTGCCGGCCAACACGACGTTCGACGAGGGAGGAATCGTGACGGCCCCAGGCTGGAACTGCACGCTTCCCCCCGTCGGAGGGACCGGAACGATGACGTGCACGATCGCCTCGTTCGCCTCGGGCGCCTCCGCAGATTTCTATCTCGAGGCGGACGTCGACGTCGGATCGAAGGTCGTCGAGGTCGACAACACGGCGGCCGTTTCCTCCGACACGCCGGATCCCGACACGACGAACAACAGCTCGACCGTTTCCACCGAGGTGAATGCGCCGGTCGTGCCGGCCGTGCCGACGCTCACGGGGGCCGCGCTCGCCGGCCTGGCTGCCGCCGTGGCCTTCGCCGGCCTCTTGCTGCTCCGCCGGTAGAGCGGGGGCCCGCGGCCGGTGCTGCCTTCGCTATAATGGGTAACCTTATGGTTACCGATATGGTATTTCGCGCCATCGCCGATCCGACCCGCCGGAGGATCCTCGCCCGGCTCCGGGGAGCGCCGCTCGAGACCGGGAGGATCGCGCGCTCCTTTCCCGTCAGCCGGCCCGCGATCTCGAGGCACCTGCGAATCCTGGCCGAGGCCGGGCTGGTCCGGCGCCGGAGGGCCGGGCGCCGATGCTTCTACTCCCTGCATGCCGGGCCGTTGGGGGAGATCGGGAAATGGGTCGCCCGGTTCGCGGCGGAGCGATCCGATCGCTGAGCCGGGTGGACCTGCCATAATCGTTTCGTGGCGGAGCGCAGATACGTCCTCAAGACCCCGTCGGCTCCGAAGACGTACCGCGTCGACTACGACGGGGAGCTGAACGCCGAGCAGAAGGACGTCGTCTTCGCCGGCAGCGGGCCGGTCCTCGTGATCGCCGGGGCCGGCTCCGGGAAGACGCGGACGCTCGTGTATCGCGTCTCGCGGCTCATCGAATCGGGCGTCGATCCCTCGAAGATCCTGCTCCTGACGTTCACCAACAAGGCGGCGCGCGAGATGATGCGGCGCGTCGAGGCGCTCCTGACGATCGACGCCCGGAAGATGGCGGGCGGGACCTTTCATTCGCTCGGAAACCGGCTGCTCCGCCAGTACGGCGAGCGGATCGGTCTCTCTCCGCACTTCACGATCCTCGACCCCGAGGACGCGCGCGAGATCCTCGAGGCGTCGACGTCCGACCTCCAGATCAAGACGCTCGACCGCCGCTTCCCGAAGGGGGACGTCCTCCTCGATCTCTACTCCTTCACGATCAACACCGAGCGGAAGCTCTCCGAGGTCCTCGCCGAGCGCGCGCCGCATTTCCTGACGCTCCACGAGGAGATCGTCCGGGTGTTCGGGCGCTATCTCGAACGGAAGAAGGCGGCGCGCGCGTGCGATTACGACGACCTGCTGCTCCACTGGAAGACCCTCCTCGACACCGAGACCGGGGGGGAGCTGTCGCGCCGGTTCTCCCACGTCCTCGTCGACGAATACCAGGACACGAACCGTCTCCAGGGGGAGATCGTCGACGGAATGGCGCGGGGCCACGGAAACGTCACGGTGGTGGGCGACGACGCCCAGTCGATCTACGCCTTCCGCGGCGCCTCGTTCGACAACATCATCGGTTTTCCCGAGCGGTGGCCGAAGGCGCAGGTCTTCCGGCTGACCACGAATTACCGTTCCGTTCCCGAGATCCTCGCGCTCGCGAACGCGTCCATCGATAAGAACGAGCGTCAGTTCCGGAAGGAGCTGACCGCCGTCCGGCCCGCCGGCCAGATTCCCGGGGTCGTTCCCCTTCCCGACGCGTTCGACCAGGCGCGGTTCGTGGCGCAGCGGATCCTCGAATGGCGGGACGAAGGAGAGAAGCTCTCCGACTGCGCCGTGCTCTACCGTTCGCACTACCAGGCGATGGAGCTCCAGATGGAGCTCACCCGGCGTTCCATCCCGTACGAGATCCGCTCCGGGATCCGGTTCTTCGAGCAGAGACACGTCAAGGACGTCCTCGCGTTCCTCCGGATCCTCGTCAATCCGCACGACGAGATCTCCTGGAAACGGGCGCTCAAGATCTTTCCCCGGATCGGTGAGCGCACGGCCGCGTCGATCTGGGACGCGATCGGGCAGGCGCGCGAGCCGCTCGAAACGTTCCGCCGCGGCGATTTCTCCGGCGCGGGCCGGGGCGCGGAGACGGCCCTCGCCCCCTTCCGGAAGCTCCTCGGCCGGCTCGACGCGCCCTCGATGCGCAACGCCCCGGCCGAGGCGATCCGGGAGATCGTCGACTCCGTGTATCGCGACTTCGCGCGCGCGAAGTTCGCCAACGGCGACGCGCGCCTGGACGATCTGGAGCAGTTCGCGCAGTTCGCGGCCGGTTACGCGAGCCTCCCGGACTTCCTGGACGAGGTCTCGCTCTACAACGAGCTGTCGGGAGAAGACACGGTGGCGGGACTTCCCGAGGACGAGCGCGTCGTTCTTTCCTCGATCCACCAGGCGAAAGGCCTCGAGTGGCGGCGCGTCGCGGTGATCGGTCTCTCCGAGGGGAGGTTCCCGAACTACCGCGCTTCGGCGACGGCCGAAGGGCTGGAAGAGGAGCGCCGGCTCTTCTACGTCGCGTGCACGCGCGCGAAAGACGAGCTCCTCCTGACCTATCCGATGCTCGCGCGCGACCGGTATTCGACCGACGTGATCCTCGAAGCGTCCCGCTTCGTCTCGGAGCTCCCGGGCGAGGTCTACGAAAAGTGGATCGTCGAGCTCGAGCCGGAGGAGCGCCCCGAGCGGCCGTCCTCGTTCGAGCCGGAGGACGAGAACCAGGAAGTCCCGGAAGACGTGAACTAGGTTCCGCGCGGAGCGCGGCAGTCGGGAGTTCCGAGTCTTCGGGTCGAAAGTCGGGTGCCTCGCGGCGAAAACGAGTCGCGAGTCCCGAGTCGGATCAGGGGGAAGGAGTCCCGACCTTCGACTCGGTACTCGCGACCCGGGATCGGCCGATTCCGAACCGGTACATCAATCCGAGAAGAATGCGGTTGCTTCGCGACGTGTCGTCGCGCAGCTGCTCGCCCGTGAGCATCAGCGAGAAATGGCGATCCACGTTCCAGAGGCCGTAGAGGCTGTAGCGTTTCGTCTTGGGCCGCGACTGGATGGTGACGTCGCCGGAGACGAACGTGAGCCGGGAGAGCGAGGTCGAATAGTCCGCCGAGAGGTAGAACTTCGTGCCGAGGTTCCGTCCCAGCGACGCGTACCACGAGTCGAATGCGCCGCCCGTCCGGTCGGACCGATAGTCGGAGACGACGACGTCGAAGCCCGATCCGAAGACGTTTCCGGCGAAGAGGCCGAGGTTCGTCCGGCCGTAGGAGCGGTCGTCGCGATTGTCCCGCTCCCGCGAATATCCGGCATAAACGTTGAGGCTGGGCGTGATCCGGAACGTGACCCGCCCACCCGCCGAGTCGAAGAGGAATCCCTCGATCGTCCTCGCGTCGACCGGGATCCCGTCGAGCTGGTCCTGCGTGATCGTGCGCGCATCGACGGAACGGCCGTGGTGGTAGAGCCCCTGCAGCTCGATCCACGGGGCGGGGGCCCAGCGCACGTTCGCGAAGAGATAGTTCAGTCCCGCTTTCGCCAGGCCGCCGGGCTTTTCGACGTCGTACTCGGCTCCCTGGTAGAGGAAGAACGTGTTTCCTCCCGGGATGAAGTTCGTCAGCGTCAGGACCGATCGCTCGGTCATTCCCGCGTCCCGGATCTGGACGAAGCCGAGGACGTGGCTCCGCGCGCCGTCGCCGTCGAGCGCGACGTATCCGCCGAATTTCCGGACGTCCTTCGCGTACCCGGCTTCGAGGATCTTCGGCTCGAGCCCGCCGAAGATGCCCAGGCGCAGGCGTCCCGCCCGCCAGGGGTCGTGCTGGCGGTAGTCGAGGAGGAGGCCGCCCACGGAACCGAGTGCACCGAGCTCGTTCAGCCACATCTGCCCGGCGCGGAACCCGAACCGCCCTCCCGCGGTCCGCGCTCCGACGTACGCGTCGTAGATCGAGTAGCGGTTGCGGCGTTCGGAGGTCGAGGGAAAAGTTTCGCCCCGGAGATCGAATCCGTACTCGAAGCCCCCGTTGAGGTTCGACGGGCTCCGCACGGTCGCCGAAAGCGACACGTCGCTGAAATCGGTCGAATAACCGTCTCCCGTCGTTCGGCTTTCCATCCCGAACAGCGAGATCCGTCCCCAGCCCGGCGTCTCGGGGGATTCGGGCGTTTGAGCGTCGAGCGCCGCGGCGAGGAGAACGGCGGCGACGAAGGCGAGCGCGTGAGGCAGGCGGGAACGCGGCGCCATGGCCTAGTCTCCGAGTCCCGTGGGATGACACGAATAGCAGGCGGGGGAGCTGTACAGGTAGCCCGCCACGCCCGTGTGATGCGAGTCCGTCGTGGCCTTGTCGTGACAGGTGAGGCACGTGAATACGGCGAAGTTCAGCGGGTTCGTGTGACAGTCGGAGCAGAGGCGGCCGGCGTGCGCGCCCGACGTGATCACGAACCACGTGTGGTTGAACGTTCCCTGGAGCCAGCTCGTGTCGGAGGCCCTGTGGCAGTTCTGGCACGTCGTCGGGAAGCCCGCCGCCACGTGGTTCGGGTTCGTCGTGTTCTGGTAGGCGGTCTTGTGGCAGGAATAGCAGTCGGTCGGCGTCCCCTTGTAGACGTTGTTGACGTGGCAGGCGGTGCACGGCTGCGTCGCGTGGACGCCGAGGAGCGTGTAGAACGTCGAATGGTTGAACGTGCCCTGCGACCAGCTCGTGTCGGAGGCCTTGTGGCAGTTCTGGCACGTCGTCGGGAAGCCCGCCGCCACGTGGTTCGGGTCGGTCGCGTTCTGGTAGGCGGTCTTGTGGCAGGAATAGCAGTCGGTCGGCGTCCCCTTGTAGACGTTGTTGACGTGGCAGGCCGAGCACGGCTGCGTGGCGTGGACGCCGACGAGCGCATAGAAGGTCGAATGGTTGAAGACTCCCTGTTGCCAGTTCGCGTCGGACGCCTTGTGGCAGTTCTGGCAGGTCGTCGGGAACCCGGCCGAGACGTGGTTCGGATTGGCGGCCGCGGCGTATTGGGCCTGATGGCACGAATAGCAGTCGGTCGGAGTGCCGGCGAAGACGTTGTTGACGTGGCACGCGGCGCACGGCTGGGTGGCATGGACGCCCACGAGCGGAAAGACCGTCGAATGGTCGAAGGCGCCCTGCTGCCAGGTCGCATCGGAGGCCTTGTGGCAGTTCTGGCAGGTCGTGGGGAATCCGGCGGAGACGTGGTTCGGATTGGCGGCCGCGGCGTATTGGGTCTTGTGGCAGGAATAGCAGTCGGTCGGAGTGCCGGCGAAGACGTTGTTGACGTGGCAGGCCGAGCACGGTTGGGCGGAGTGGACGCCGAGCAGCGGGTAGACCGGCGTGTGATCGAAGGTTCCGAGCTGCCAGGTGGGATCGCTCGCCTTGTGGCAGCTCTGACACGTCGTCGCGAATCCGGCCGCGACATGGCTCGGATTCGTCGTCTGATGGTACGCGTTCTGGTGGCACGAGTAGCAGTCCGTCGACGTTCCCTTGAAGACGTTGTTGACGTGGCACGCCGAGCAGGGTTGGGCCGCGTGGACGCCGACGAGCGGATAGACCGCACCGTGGTTGAACGTTCCGAGCTGCCAGGTGGGATCGCTCGCCTTGTGGCAGCTCTGGCACGTCGTTCCGAATCCGGCGGCCAGGTGGCTGGGATTCGTCGCCTGGTGGTAGGCGTTCTGGTGGCAGGAGTAACAGTCGGTCGGCGTTCCTTTGTAGACGTTGTTGACGTGGCAGGCGGAGCACGGCTGGGCCGCGTGGACGCCGACGAGCGGGTAGACGGCGGTATGGTTGAACGTCGCCTGGTGCCAGGTCGTGTCGGACGCCTTGTGGCAGCTTTCGCACGTCGTCGGGAAGCCCGCCGCCGCGTGGTTCGGGTTCACCGAGCGGTCGTAGTCGCGCTGGTGGCAGGAGGCGCACGCGGACGTCGCCGCCGTGAACACCTGATTCCCGTGGCAGGACTCGCACGCGAGCGTCCCGTGCGCCCCGTTGAGCGCGAAGCCCGTCTGGGCGGCGTGGTTCCAGACGACGGCGGCCCACGAGGTCGCGCGATGGCAGTCCTCGCACTGGTTGCCGAGACGCGTGCGGTACGGGTCGTCCTGGCGGCGGATCCAGTGGCAGTCGAAGCAGCGCGTCGGCGTTCCTTTGATCACGCCTTTCAGGTGACACGACTCGCACGGGACGAGGAGATGCCTCCCCTCGAGCGGGAAGACCCCGACCTTGTGGAACGCCCGCGACGCGTTCTTCCACGACGACGCGACCGAATGGCAGCTCTCGCAGCGGGCGCCGAGAACGCCGCGATGGGGGTCTCCGTGGCAGGAGCCGCAGGTCGTCGGCGTTCCCGCGTACCGGACGGCCGTGCCGCGTCCCGCCGGGAAGTCGGCCTCGACCTTCCGGTGACAGCCGGCGCACGCGACCGCGGCATGGCGCGCGGAGAAGAAGGACCCGGCCGCCCTGTCGGCGTGGACGTATCGCGGAATCGCGAACGTGTCGGTCGAGTGGCAGGACGCGCAGGTCGCCGCCTTCATCTGTCCGAGATGCGGGTCCTTGTGGCATCCCGCGCAGTCGAGCGGCAGGCCGCGGAGCCGCACCGCGGACCCCGTTCCGGAGGGGAAGGAGGCGGTTTCGCGCCTGTGGCACTTCTCGCAGGCGAGCGCAGCGTGCTTTCCGGTCAGCGCGAATTTCGAGCGCGCGTGGGAAAAGAGATCGGGCGCGAACTTCGAGCCCGCGACCGAGTGACAGCTCTCGCATGACGTCCCGAGCTGGCCGAGATGGGGGTCTTTGTGGCAGGAGGCGCACGCGAACGGGACCTGTGTGAATCGCCGCTCGGCGCCGGCTTTCGGGGCGCCGTGGCATTTCTCGCAGGCGACCGCCGCGTGCCCCGCCGCGAAGAATTCGGGCCGACGGGGATGCGTGTAGTCGGTCACGCGGAAAGTCCGCGTCGTGTGGCACTTCTGGCAGGCGGTCCCGAGCTCGCCCCGGTGGACGTCCGTGTGGCACGACGCGCAATCGGACCGGGCTCCGCGGAAATCGACCGCGGCCGGGCTTCCGGCGCCCTGCGCCGGGGCGTTCTTGTGGCACGACGCGCAGGGGATCTCCGCGTGCCTTCCGTCGAGCGGGAACTTCGTGCGCGCGGCGTGGTCGAACGCGGCCTTCCGGAAGCCGTCCTCCCGGTGGCAGGAAGCGCAGTCCTCCTTGAACACGCCGCGATGGGGATCCCGGTGGCAATCCGCGCAGCGGGCGGCCGGGATCCGGACTTTCACCGCGCTCTGGACATGGCATTTCGCGCAGGGCACGGTCGCGTGCGCCCCGAGCAGCGGATACCCCGTCTTCCCGTGATCGATCTTTTCCGTCCGGAAGGTCGCGGTCGTGTGGCACGACTCGCAGGCGCCGAGCGGCTTGCGGTGCGGGTCGCGGTGGCAGTCGGCGCACGCGGCGAACTTCTCGATCTTCCAGGCGCCGGCCCGGTGACAGCTCTCGCACTTGAGGGCGGCGTGAGCGCCCGTGAGCGGAAAAGCGGTCTTCGCGTGGTCGAATCCGCGGCGCGTCTCCTTGAACGCGACCGACGCGGAATGGCAGCGCGCGCAATCGGCGCCCAGCGCGCCGCGGTGCGGGTCGGCGTGGCACGACGCGCAACCGGGCGAGGCGGCGAGGTACGACCGCGCCTTGTGGCAGCTCGCGCACGAAAGCCCGGCGTGCTTTCCCTCGAGCGGAAAGCCGGCGTCCTTCGCGTGGTCGAAGGTCTTCGGGTCGAAGCGCGTGATCGCGGCGTCGGCGCCGGCGTGCTCGACGTGGCAGGAAACGCAGCTTTCGCCGGCGGTTCGGTGAACTCCCTTTCCGGCCGCGATCCGTTCGGCGATCGGCCGATGGCAGGCGAGGCACTTCGCGGGCGTGACCTGTCGACCCGGTTCGTGGCACTTCTGACAGTTGTCGATCCCTTCGAGCTTCGCGTGAAACCGCGAAAGCGGCCCGGGCGAGACCAGGCCACCGAGCTGCTGGGCGCGGGCGATGGGCGCGAGCCCCGCGGTGAATGCCGCCAGGAGGAAGCATGGGAGAAGGGCGTGGCCGACGGGGAGCGCCCGGCGCCGCGAGCGGGTCCGACCGCGGTCGTCTCTCCCGGCGGGCGCGGGCGACGAGGCGGTGCGCGCCGTCCCGGCCCTCACCACCGCACCATTCCGTAGCCGAGGTAGATCGCGACCGCGACGTGCAGCGCCGCGATCACGAGCATCACGTAGACGAGCGGCTTGTGGAACACGTGCCAGAGGGAGAAGAGCTTCTTCGTCCGGCCCAGATACGCGATCCGCCGGCGGAGCACCGCGCGATCGCGGATCAGGGCGAAAACCTCGGCGAGCCGCTCCTCCTCGAGGCCGGTGCGACGGATCTCGCGCTTGAGCTCCCGGAGCGCCCGCCGAAGGAGCAGGTCGCCGACGAGGAACGCCCGGCCGCTGCTCTCCGCGCCCCGAGCGACATGCCGCTCGAAAGCGTCGATCTTCGAGACCACCGCCGGGGGAAGACCTTCGCCGGCGAGCTCCGCCGTGAGCTCCGCGGTCCGGGCGGCGAGCTCCCCGTACGTCAGTTCGTTTCCGCGAATGCTCTTCGGGACCCGGACGTAGAGATACCGCCCGACGAACCCGGAGAGGACGACGAGCGCCATGCACCAGTACGCGACCGAGATCACGCCGTTGAATTTGAAGGAGGTGTGGAGCGTGATGAGAACGGGGCCGACGATGCCGCAGAAGATGTGGGCTTCGAGCCAGTTCTTCGCCGATCCCACTTTCGAGAGGCGGCGGGATTTCTTCCGGACGACGTAGAGCAGCGTCGCCAGGAGAAGGATCGAGCCGCCGACGGCGAAGAGCTGCCCCCCCGTCCCCGCCGGGCGGAGGAGACGGTGCGCCGGATCGAACCCTCGAGCGCGGAGCGGCGTACGGTAATAGCTCCAGCCGCCGAAGCCCGCGAGGGTCGCGATGATGAAGACGCCGCTGACGATCCCCGCGAGGAGGAGAACGTTCGTGAGGCCGGGCATGGGGGCCCAGCCCGGACGAGCCGGCGCTCCGGCGGGCGCCTCCGGACGCGCTCCTCCGGCCTCGGGCCGCTCAGGCATCGATCACGCACTTTCCCCGCGCGAAGGAAACGCACGGAAGGATCCACCCCTCCCGCCGGTCGGCATCGTCCAGGTCCGCCTCCGCCTCGACGTCTCCTTCGACCAGGCGGGTCCGGCACGTTCCGCAGATTCCCGAGCGGCACGAGAACTCGATCGCGACGCCGGCCCGCTCGGCGGCATCGAGGAGGGTCTCCGAGGCGGAGGCCGACGCGCGGCGGCCCGACCGCGCGAACACCACCTCGGATGCTTCTCTCGAGGAGGGCGCGAAGCCCCGGGAGCCTCCGGGCATCACCGGCTCGCGCGACGCCCACGCGACGGCCGCTTCGAACGCTTCCGCGTGGATGCGTTCGGCGGGGACGCCGATCGCTCCGAGGAGCTCCGTCATCGAGGCGATCATCGGAAGGGGCCCGCAAAGGCACGCGACGGACTCCGCCGCTTCCGGCGCGACGCTGCGCACGAAGTTCTCGTCGATGCGGCCGGGAAATCTCCGCGGATCGCCCTCCCCCCGGGTGAGCGCGACGACGATCCGCGTTCGCGGATGGAGACTCTCGATCCGGTCGAGCTCGCGGCGGAACGGGACGTCGGCTTCGGTTCGCGCGGAGAGGAGGAGGGTGACGGGCCGCTCCGGATCGGCTGCCACGGCATGCCGAATCATGCTCATGAGCGGCGTCGCGCCGACGCCCCCTCCGATCAGGAGAATCGGGCGGCGGTCCTTCGAGGGATACCGGAAATGCCCGCCCGGGCCGCGGATCTCGAGGGTCGATCCGGTTCGCAGCGTCTCGTGGAGAGCGGTCGAAACCACCCCCTGCCGTTTCACCGTGATCTCGAGATGGCCGCGAGATTCCGGCGCCGAGCTGATCGTGTAGCAGCGGACGAGAGGCTTCCCCCCCACCCGGACCCGGATGGAGAGGAACTGGCCGGCCGCGAACTCGAACCCGGGCGGGCGGGCGATGCGGAACGTGCGGATATCGGGCGTCTCGTCGAAAGCCGAGAGGACCGGCGTCGGCAGGAAGCCCGGCGCGGGCCTCCCGGGAATCACGGCGTTCGCCGGGGCCCCGGGTTCGCCCGTGGTCTTCGGCGTGCCGAGCTTCTCGCACGCAGCGAACCACGCGACGTGGAGAAGGAGTCCGAGAGCGAGCCCGGCGGGGCTCGGCAGGAGCCAGGGAGCGGCGACGAAGAGAAATGACGCGAAGAGAAGCGGCTTCGATCTGCTTCTTTCGCGGCGCAGGAGCGCGAGAGCGAGGTGGAGGGTCGTGACGAACGCGAGAGCGGACGAGGAGGCGGGAGAGACGAGGATCTCCCGGTACACCCCGATGTCACCGCCCGCCATCGGCATCCGTTTTCCTCCCGGAAATCGAAAGCGGACTTACTTCGTCGCTGCCGAGGCGGCATCGATGGAGAAAACCCGCCTGACTCGGAAGTTACCCGGGAGAGAATTTCCGGAAAAGCGAAAAACGTTCCGCGAATCAAACGACGCAGCGGGGCCGCGTGGACCCCTTGGAGCACGGTCGATTCGATCGTTTCGATCGGTTCGGGCAGGTAGATTCGCGGGACGGAAGATGAATGCAGGATGAACGAGAGCCCGGCGAGGAGGAGCTCCGCATCCCCTCCCCGCCGGGTCGGAGATTCAGCGCCGGCCGTGGACGATGGCGGCGCGGGCGGGCGCCGGCACCCCGGCGACGGCGGGGATCGCCCGGATCGAGCCGAAGAGCCCGTGGCTCTCGCCATCCGGGCCCGACGTGAAGAAAAGGAGGTTGGTGCTTCCGCCGGAGCCCCCGTTGCCGAACCGCAGTCCCCACAGCCCGTCGATCACGAGAGGCTGGCCGCTCGGGAGGAGCATCTGTCCGAGGAAGTCGCCCGTCGACGGGTCGAAGGCGTTGATCCGGCCGTCGCCGAAGTTGCCGACGAGGATGGCTCCCGCGAACGCCCCGAAGTTTCCGGGCGCGAGCACCATTCCCCAGGGAGAGTTGAGCGCGCCCTGGGCGGCGAACTGCCGGATCAGGGTGCCGCTCGTGTCGAATTCGTCGACGTAGCCGTTGCCCGCCCCCGCGACGTCGTCGTGCGCGTCGGCGTCCTGTTTGGCGAAGGAGACGTAGAGATTCCCGCCGATGTTCGCGATTCCGAACGGGGCGAAGCCGAGGGCGGTGAGACTCGAATCGGTGAACGTCGTCGTGGGCGTGAACGTCGAATCGAACACCTGGACGAAGCCGTCGTGGAAGTCGGTCGCGTAGAGGAAGTTCCCCGAGCCGGTGCTGCCGAGCGCGAGGCCTTTGAACACGGCTCCGCTCGCCGAGAGATCGGCGGAGGCCGGAAGGATCGCGTGGGTCGCATCGACGCTCGGGTTCCAGCCGGAAATCGTCCCGTCCTCTCCGGCGAAGATGAACACCGCGGAACCGCTCACGGAGTTCTCCGTCACCATGAACTGGCCGGTCGCGTTGAAGACGAGTCCCGTCGGAACGGCGCCTTCGGTGTTGGCCGCCCCGGCGGGGATCGTCACGACGAGCGGAAGGGGAGTCCCGTTTCCGTGATAGATGGTCGACGTTCCCGAACCGTTGTTGGCGATCCAGATCGGTCCGCTTCCGCTCGAGGCGATGCCCCAGGCGTTCACGAGATTCGGATCCGTGAAGGCCGCCAGGCCCGGCTCGTCGGAGACGAGGTTGTGGGGAATGTAGCGCTGCGCCGACGCGGGGATCGCCGCGAGCGCGAGCAGCGCGGCGGCGGCGCCGCGGGTCATGAAAGAGACGACTCGGGTTTTCGTCATTTTTCCTCCTTCCGGGGAGATTCCCGGTTGACGATTTCCGGCGGCCGGGGCGTGCAACGGGAATGCCTCGCGGGCGGTTTCTCAAGGCGGTTTAATGAAAACGGAATAGATTTCCGCGATGCATCCCGCTTCGGCGATCGATCTCGTGCCCTTCGGCGCGGCCCTCGTTTCGCTGGCAGTTCTGCCCGCCGCTCTCCCGCATCTCTGGGAAACGCGGATCTTCCGTCTCGCCTGGGCGCTCGCTCTCGCCGTGCCGGCGGTCGCGATGGCCGCGGCGCGGGGGGCGTGGAGCTCGATCGTCCACGCCGGCGGGGAATACGTCGACCTCGTGGCGCTGCTCGGCGCTCTTTTCATGATTTCCGGCGGGATCGCGCTCGCGGGCCGCCTCGAGGGCACGCCCCTCGTCAACACGGGGCTGCTGGCGATCGGAGCGGTCCTCGCGTCATTCCTCGGAACGCCCGGCGCCGCGACGCTGATGATTCGGCCCTATCTCCACGCGAACCGCCGGCGGGTCGGTGTCGCGCACGGCGTCATCTTCCTGATCGTGCTCGCCGGGAACATCGGCGGCCTGCTCCTGCCGATCGGGGATCCTCCCCTCTATCTCGGCTATCTCTCCGGCGTGCCGTTCTTCTGGACGCTCACGCTCTGGCGGGAATGGCTCTTCCTGACGTCGGCCCTCCTGCTCGTGTTCTTCTTCTGGGATCTCCGGCTCTTTCGGCGGGAAGGTTTCGTCGGCGAAGACGAGACGCGCACGCTGGCGAGGATCAGGATCCACGGGCTCGTGAACGTGCCGATCCTCGTCGCCGCGCTCGCGTCGGCCGCGCTCCTCCGCGGCGCCCTTCGCCCCGTCGCGCTCGCGGCGTGCGCCGCGCTCTCCTGGTGGGCGACGCCGAAGGAGGTGCGGCAGCGGAACCGGTTCACGTTCGAGCCGGTCGAGGAGATCGCGGTGATCTTCTTCGCGATCTTCGGGACGATCGCTCCGGCGCTCGCGTTCCTCGCCCGCCATCCCCTGCCGCTGTCGACGCCGCGCGCATTCTTCTGGGCGACGGGCGGATTCTCGGCGATCCTCGACAACGCTCCGACGTACCTCTCGGCGGTCGAGTCGGCACGGCGGCTCGCGCCCGTGCCGGGAATCGCGATGGTCGCCGGCCTTCGGGAGGATTTCCTGCGCGCGATCTCGCTCGGCGCGGTGGCGTTTGGCGCGCTCACCTACATCGGCAACGGCCCGAATCTCCTCGTCCGCTCGATCGCTTCGGCGCGAGGGGTGAAGATGCCGGGGTTCTTCGGATTCACGGCCGTCGCCGCCGTGATCCTCCTGCCGCTCTTCGCGGTCGTGACGATCGTCTTCCTGTAGGCGAGTCGCGAGCCGGAGAGTCTCGAGTCGCGGGTCGGGACCGGGCTCTAGGCGCGCGCGACGTTGCGCGCGACGGCGTCGCCGGCGGCCGAGGTCGTGAGCGTCCCGCCGACGTCGCTCGTGCACTCGCGGGATTCGAGGCAGGCGACGACCGCGCTCTCGACCGACCGCGCCGCCTCCGCGAGCCCGAGGTGCTCGAGCATCAGGGCGGCCGTCAGGATCGCGCCGAAGGGATTCGCCTTGCCGGTTCCCGCGTACTTCGGTGCGGAGCCGTGAACCGGCTCGAACATCGAAATCCGTCCGGGGTGGATGTTCCCGGACGCCGCCATTCCGAGGCCGCCCTGCAGCGCGGCGCCGAGGTCGGTCGTGATGTCCCCGAACATGTTGTTCGTGACGATCACCTCGAACTGCCCCGGGTCCTTGACCATCTGCATCACGAGAGCGTCGACGTAGAGATGCGACGGCGCGATTCCCGGAAATTCCGCGGCGACCTCGCGGAACGTCCGCTGCCAGAGGTCGCCGACGAAGCGCATCGCGTTCGATTTGTCCGACATGCAGACCTTCGTCCGGCCGTGCGCCTTCGCGTATTCGAACGCGTGGCGGACGATGCGCTCGACCCCCTTGCGCGTCGAGACGTCTTCCTGGAGTGCGACCTCGTCGGGCGTGCCCTTCTTGAAATTGCCTCCGGTTCCCGCGTACGAGCCTTCGGTGTTCTCGCGGAAGATCACGAAGTCGATCGCGGTGGCGGGGACGTTCTTGAGCGGGTTCAGGCGCTCGGCGAGGCAGCGCACGGGGCGGTAGTTCACGTAGAGGTCGAGCACGAAACGGGCGCCGAGGAGGATGTCGCGGGCGTGCGCCATGTCGGGGACGCGCGGGTCGCCGAAGGCCCCCATGAAGATCGCGTCGTAGTTCTCACGGAGGTCGTCGAACGCGCCCTTGGGCAGCGATTCTCCCGTCTCGAGATAGTGGTCCGCGCTCCACGGGAAGAAAACCTTCTCGAACGACGCCGTCCCGGGGGGAAGCGCGTCGAGCACCTTCACCGCCTCGCGGGTGACGTCGACTCCGATCCCGTCGCCGGGGACGATCGCGAGCCGGAAATTCCTCATGGGCGCGCGGAGGATACCATCAGGCCTTGCGCGCCTGGCGCTCGGCGCGGATCTTCCTCTGGTAGTCCCGCATTCCCGCGGCGCGCTCCTGTCCGCCCGGCGTTTCGCGGACGAAGCGCTCGACGTTGGCGAGGAAGCCGTGGTTGCCGGTCATGTCGCGGAAGCCCGGCACCCATTCCCCGACCTTCGCCCAGAGGAAGAACGCCTCGCCGCCCGCCTCGACGAACAGGCCGCGGTGGATCACGCCCAGGTTGACCATCGACGTCGCGATGTCCCAGTATCCCGCGACCATCCGCAGGTAGTTGTCGGAAGACATGTAGGCGTCGTACAGCTCCTTCGCGGAGTCGGGGTAGAAGCTCCCCATCCAGCCGCGGGCCTCGCGGAGCTTCGCTTCGCGGCGCAGGTCGAACAGCCGGAGCACGAGCTCCGCGTCGTGGTGGTTCGGGGCGCGGTCGTCGGACATGGTTCCTCCCTCTTCTCGGGTCGGATCGTATCGAATCCGTTTTCGCGGCGCTCGGTCAGTCCCCCAGGACGACCCTCACGTCGTGGCGCTTTCCGTCGCCGTGGCGCGGAATCGACCGGTCGGCCGAGGGCGCGCCGTCCACGACGACTTCCCGCACGCCGCGGCACGCACCGCGCGGGTTCTCGACCGTGATCGCGTAGAGCGTCTCGTTGCCGTCGCGGAGCTGGATCTCGAAGCGCGGCCAGCGCCGCGGAATGCACGGATCCACGCGGAAACGGGAGCCTTCGAGCCGCAGGCCGAGGATCGACTCGGTCGCCGCGCGATAGAGCCACCCGGCCGAACCCGTGTACCAGGTCCAGCCGCCGCGCCCCGTGAGCGGCTCGACCGAATAGACGTCGCCGGCGGTCACGTACGGCTCGACCTTGTAGCGGTGAAGGCCCGCGCGGGTGCTGGTCGGCGCGATCGGGTTGACGAGCGCGAGGAGCTCGCCGGCGAGGTCACCCTGACCGAGCTCGGCGAACGCCATGATCGTCCAGGCCGCCGCGTGCGTGTACTGGCCGCCGTTCTCGCGGATCCCGGGGAGATACCCCTTGATGTAGCCCGGGTCCCTCGGCGTCGTATTGAACGGAGGGGTGAAGAGGAGGATCAGCCCGTCCTCGCGGCGGACGAGATACTGCTCCACGGCGACCATCGCGCGCTCGACGCGGACGCGGTCGCCCGCGCCGGAGAGCGCCGCCCACGTCTGGGCGAGCGAATCGATCCGGCATTCGGCGTCGCGCGCGGAGCCGAGCGGCGTCCCGTCGTCGTAGAAGGCGCGGACGTACCAGTCCCCGTCCCACGCGTGCTCTTCGATCGCGGACTTCAGCGCGCCGGCCTGCCCGCGATAACGCGTCGTGCGCTCTCCGTCGCCGCGCCGCTCGGCGACGGCCGCGAACCGGCTGAGCGTGGCGTGGAGGAACCAGCCGAGCCAGACGCTCTCTCCCTTCCCCTCGAATCCGACGCGATTGAACCCGTCGTTCCAGTCTCCCGAGCCGATCAGCGGAAGGCCGTGGGAGCCGACGGCCGCCGAGCGGTCGAGAGCGCGCACGCAGTGCGCATAGACGCTCTCCCGGAGGTCCGATTCCTTCGGCTCCTGGTACGACTCGACCTCGCCCTCCGCCAGCACCGGCCCCTCGATGTAGGGAACGGATTCGTCCAGGAGCCCCTCGTCTCCGGTCGCGTCGACGTAGCTCGCGACCGCATAGGGGAGCCAGAGATAGTCGTCGGAACATCGCGTCCGGACACCGCGGCCGCTCGGCGGATGCCACCAGTGCTGGACGTCGCCTTCGAGGAACTGATGAGAGGCGAACCGGGGAATCAGCCGCCGCGCGATTTCCGGCGCGAGCGAGGCCACGCCGAGCGCGTCCTGGATCTGGTCGCGGAATCCGAAGGCGCCGCTCGATTGATAGAACGCCGTCCGCCCGCGAATCCGGCACGAAATCGCCTGGTAGGGGAGCCAGCGATTGACGAGGAGGTCGAGAGCGGGATCCGGGGTCCGGACGACGATTCCGCCGAGGAGGCGATCCCAGGAGCGGCGGGCCTGCTCCAGCGCGCCTTCGACGGACGCCGGGTCCCGGAAACGTTCGATCAGGGCGGATGCCCGCTCGCGATCGCCGGCCTGGCCGAGGAGGAACACGATCTCGCGCGTCTCGCCGGGAAGGAGCGGGAACGAGGCCAGGTGCGCGGCGCACGGATCGAGCCCCGCTCCCGCGCGTCCGAGGAGCGTCGTCCGTCGAAGCGCCGCCGGGTCGGAAACGTGTCCGTTCCGGCCGAGGAACTCGCGCCGGTCCGCCGTCGCGGCGAGGCGCGCGCCGGGAGCGTGGACCGCCGAGAACGCGACGCGCGATCCGAACTCGGCGTTGTAGGGATTGCGCGCGAAGATCGCTCCTCCGGCCGGGTCGCTCTGCGTGATCACGAACCGCGCGGTGGACCGGTCGACGCCGAGGACCCATTCGGCGTAGTGCGCGGCCGACAGTCGCCGGGCCGCCGTGCCGTGGTTCGTCAGCCGCAGGCGCGTGATCTTGACGGCGCCCTCTTCGGGAACGAACGTCGTGACCTCCGCGGCGATGGCGCCCCGGCGATGTTCGAAGACGGTGTATCCCTGCCCGTGGCGGCACACGCACGGTTCGGGTCCGCGGATCGGGAGGGCGGTCGGCGACCAGAGATCCGCCGTTTCGTCGTCCCGGAGATAGATCGCCTCCCCCGAAGGGTCGGAGACCGGATCGTTCGACCACGGCGTGAGCCGGTTCTCCTGGCTGTTCTCCGACCACGTGCAGGCGGAGCCCGATTCGCTCACGAAGAAGCCGAACTCGTCGTTGGCGACGACGTTGACCCACGGCGCCGGCGTGTACTGCCGCTCGGCGAGGCTGACGACGTATTCCCGCCCGTCCGGCGTGAACCCGCCGATTCCGTTCCCGAAGAGGAGACGGCGCGGCTCGGGAGGAGGTCCCGCGGGTCGCGCCGCGGCCGCGGTCGAGGCCGTGAGCGGCGCCGGCCAGGATTCGAGAGCGGGGGGACGCTCGATCTGTTCGGCGAGCGTCCCGCGCTCACCGACGAGGACCGCGCGCGCCGCCGTCTGCAGGAGAGTCGCGTCCTCCTCGGAGATCTGGTCCCCCCTCCGGACGAAGACCCCTCCCGGCTTGTCGACGAGGGCCTGCGAGGGCGACGCGCCGATCAGCCGCTGGATCTGTTCCTGGACGGGCTGGAAGTACCCGGACGGGTCGTCGTTGACGATCACGAGGTCGACCGAGAGACCCTTCAGGCGCCAGTACTCGTGCGCGCGGATCAGCTGACGCGCGAGTTCCGTCTCGTCCGCGCTTCCGATCCGGAGGAGGACGATCGGCAGGTCTCCGGAGATCCCGTGGCCCCACAGGTTCCGCTGCGATCCGGCGTTTCGCGACAGGACCTCCGGCGGCGGGCGCAGGCTCGGGTCGTCGTAGACGATGCGGGTCGCGAGCCGCTGGAAGAGCTGCGCCTCGTCGGCCGTGACGTCGAGGTGGCGGAGAAGGACCTGCGACCGCATCCAGGCGAGGGACGCCTCCCGGTCGAAGAGCCGCGGGTCCTGGAAGCGCTCCGCGAGCGCGACGGCCGCTTCGCGGCTGTCGGCGACGCCCGTCGAAAAGAGGAGGCGCGCGGTCTCGCCGGGCGCGATCCGCACGCGCTGCCGCAGCGAGAAGATCGGATCGAGCACCGCGCCGGTCGTGTTGGAGAGCGGCCGGTCTTCCACGAGCACGGCCGGCGCGCGCGGCGACCGTCCTCGGCCCAGGAACCGGGCCCGGTCGGTCTCGTACTGCACCGCGCCGAGCGTGGCGCCGCGGACGGCGAGGACGTGGACCGCCCAGACCGGCGCCTCCTCCGCCGAGCGCGGACGACGGCGGGCGAGAAGGGCGTTGCCGATCCATTCGGTTTCGACGAAGAGCTTCGAGAAGGCCGGATGCGAGACGTCCGCCGCCCTCGCGCCGAGGACGATCTCGGCGTAGCTCGTCACCTCGATGTCGCGCGCATCGCGGGCGCGCGGGGACGTGTTGGCGAGCGTGACGCGGCGGATCTCGGCGTCGTCCTGCGACGAGACGATGACCTCCATCGTCGTGTCGATTCCCTCGTCGGATCGGGAGATCTCGACCTTGTGTTCCGAGAATCGCGCCTCGAAACGCTTCGGCGGCCGCACGGTCGGCTGGTAGCCGGCCGACCAGTTGACGCCGCTCCGGACGTCCCGCAGATAGATCCACGATCCCCACGAATCGGTCGTCGCGTCGTCCCGCCAGCGGGTCACGGCGAGGTTTCCGCGCCGGCTCTCTCCGGCTCCGGCCGCGGTCATCAGGACGGAATAGCTGCCGTTCGAGAGGATCTGGGTGCGCGGCGTCGGAGTGTCGGGCGTCTCGAACCGCCGGAACGGGATGGTCGCCTCTTCCCGGACGACGCGGCCCGCCGCGACCTGGGCCACGATCGCACCGGCCAGCGCGGCGGTGTTGCGCGGGATCCGTTCCTGCAGCAGGAGCTCGGTCGCCTGGACGGAGGGGTCGGCGTGGAACCGCTCCCGCATCACGTCGCGGTTGAGGTAGTTGTCGAGCGCGAGAAGGATCATCCCCTGGTGGTGCGCCATCGACGCCTTGATCACCGCTCGGCCCGCGTCCGGCGGCAGGCGCCTCTCGGTGTAGTCCACGGACTCCCAGAAGCCGAACGGACCGCGCGCGCCCTCGGCCGCGAGCCGCCGCAGATTCTCCGCGGCGCCCGAAGGGTCGGCGAGGAGGGCGAGGAAGGTCGAGTAGGGGGAGACGACGAGCTCGTCGGGAGAGGTGCGCCGCAGGCCGAGCTCCGGCACGCCGAACGGTCCGTACTGGTAGTTCAGGTGCAGATCGCGGGCGTTGTACGCCGATTCGGAGACCCCCCACGGAACGCCCCGCGCGCGCCCGTACTGCATCTGCGCGGCGACGGCGTTCCGGCAGGTCGACGCCAGGAGCGTCCCCGGATAAGAACGGAGCAGGAGGAGGGGCATGAGGTACTCGAACATGCTCCCCGACCAGGAGAGGAGGAGCGGCTTTCCGGCGGCGACCGTGAAAGGCCGCTGGAGGCGGAACCAGTGCTCCGTCGGCGCGTCTCCCTTCGCGATCGCGAGGAAGCTCGTCAGGCGGGCCTCCGACACGAGGAGGTCGTAGTACGAACGGTCGAGGCGGCCGAGCGCCGGATTGAAGCCGATCGAGAAGACCTTGCGGTCCGGATCGAAGAGGAACCCGAAATCCATTTCGCGGACGAGCGATTCGGCGCGCTGCGCGATCGCCAGGAGCCGTTCCGCCCGGGACGGGGGCGGATCTGCCGCGGGCGCGACGGCTCCCGCCGCCGATGCCGGGACGGCCGCCGCGGGCGGATCGCCCGGGAGGCCGCGCCCGAGCGAATCGACCTGCGCGAGGAGATCGGCGAGCCAGCCCCTCAGGTCGGCGATCTCGAGCTCGCGGTGCTCCGCCGCGAGGGCGGAGAGCCCGTCGGCGATCTCGGCGGCGAGGCGCGCCATTTCGCGGAGACACTTTTCCTCGTCCCGCTCGGCCAGGGCCGTCTCCGAGAGCATCCGAATCTGCTCGCGGAGCTGGTGCACCGGGACCGCCTCGGTCCGGACGCCCGACGGCGGGACCTTTTCGAACTCGCGGGCGACGATCCGCGCGACGTCCGCGAGGCCGTCGCGCCAGGCGTCGCTCTCGCCGCCGGATGCCGCGAGCGCCTTCGCCCCTTCTTCGAGAGCGACGAGGCATGCCGCGAGATTCCCGCTGTCCACCGACGAGACGTAGAGCGGGTGGAGGGGCGTCAGCGTCAGCGTGTCGTACCAGTTGTAGAAGTGGCCGCGGTGGCGGGGGAGCCGCTCGAGCGAGCCGAGGGTGCGCTCGAGGCGGCCGATCGCGTCGTCCGTCCCGACGTAGCCGAAATCGTGAGCGGCGAGCACGGCCAGGAGCGAGAGTCCGACGTTCGTCGGGGACGTCCGGTGCGCGACGGGCGGATCGCGGTCTTCCTGGTAGTTGTCCGGCGGGAGGCCGTTCTCGGCGGCGCCGCAGAACCGGTCGAAGTATCGCCACGTCTGCCGGGCGATCTCGCGGAATTCCCGCCGCTCGGCGTCGGAGATCTCCGGCCGCGCTTCGGGGATCGGGCGGGAGAGCTGGGCCGCGAGCGCCGGGGCGACGACCCAGAGCAGGAGGAAGGGAGAGGCGGCGACGAGGCTTCCCGGAGCGAACGCCGCGGTCGCCGCGGCGAGGACGATCGTGAGCGTCCAACCCGCCCCCATGCGCCGGAAGTAGGCGGGCACCGAGTCGGCCCGGTTCTTCTCGGCGGCGGCGGCGGTGGTCCAGTCGAGGAGGCCCCGGTGCGACACGAACTGCCGCCAGGTGGCGCGGAGAGCCGCGTCGAGCGACACGATCGCCAGATGCGGGAGGAAGGCGACGCGGAGCGCGAACTGCGCGCAGTTGTCCATCGCGTCTCCCCAGACGCTCCAGAAATGGCTCGTCCAGGGAATGCCGCGGGGGTGGATCGAGAGGCCTTCCGCGAGGTGGAAGACGATCGGGAACGCGATCGTCAGCACGGCGAGGGCCGACCAGACGAACGGCGATCCGGGGAGGACGAGCCACGCGGCGGCGAGCCACAGGAGGAGAGCCGGCGGGACGAGGCTCCTCCGGAGGTTGTCGAAGATCTTCCAGAGCGAGAGCGCCGAGAGATCGTTCCGCCGGGGTCCCCGTTCCCCCGGGACGCGCGGCCAGAGCCACCGGAGGAGCTGCCAGTCGCCGCGGATCCACCGGTGCTGTCGGCGCGTGTAGACGTCGTAGGAGGAGGGGTGATCCTCGAAGACCTCGATGTCCGTCGCGAGCGCGGAACGGGCGAAGCTCCCCTCGAAGAGGTCGTGCGAGAGGAGCGCGTTCTCCGGGATGCGGCCCGCGAGCGCCGCCTCGAAGGCGTCCACGTCGTAGATCGCCTTCCCGGTGAAGCTCCCCTCGTCGAAGAGGTCCTGGTACACGTTGGAGACCGCCGTCGTGTAGGGGTCGATCCCCGCGTGCCCGGAGGAGATCTGCGCGAAGGCGGAGCGGTTCGCGCTCTCCGGAGAAATGGAGACGCGCGGCTGGACGATCGCATGGCCCTCGCGGACGACGCCGCTTCCGGAATCGAGTCGCGGACGGTTGAGCGGATGGGCGAGCGTCCCCGCGAGGGCGCGCGCCGAGTCGCGCGGCAGCCGCGTGTCGGCGTCGAGCGTGAGGACGAAACGGATCCGGCGGAGAGCGGCCGGATCGTCCGGGAGGATCTCGAAGGTCGTCGGCTCCTTCCCGCGGAGCGCGCGATTGAGCTCCGTGAGCTTCCCTCGCTTCCTCTCCCACCCCATCCATTTCCGCTCGGCCGGGTTCCATACGCGGCGGCGATGGAAGAGCCAGAAGCGGTCGCCTCCGTCGGCGGACCGCGTCCCGGCGGCTTCGTTGAGCAGCCGGATCCCTTCGACGAGGAGCGGGAGAAGGGCTTCCTCTCCGGATACCGTTTCTTCCGGGGCGTCGGCGAAGTCGGTCAGGAGGGCGAAGCGGAGGCGGGGATCGGGATTCGCGTACGAACGGATCTGGAGGCCGGTCAGGAGGTCCCGGATGCCTTCTTCGTCGTCGAGGAGCGCGGGAATGGCGACGAGCGTCTCGAACTCGTCCGGGATCCCCTCGCGCCATTCGAGCTTCGGGAGGAGGCGCGGCGGAAAGAGGAGGGTCGCCGCGAAGTTCACGAGGGTCATCGCGAGCTCCGAGACCGGGACGAGCGCCAGGGTCGCGGTCGCCGCGACGAGACCCGGCGGGGCTCCCCAGCGGGCCGCATAGCGGACGACGAGAGCCTCGACGAGGGCCGCGATCGCGGCGATCGATCCGACGTAGAAGAGCGTCGGACGACCGAGGACGACGCGGCGAATCGCGTCGGGGAGCGGCGGCCGCCACCCGACGGAGCGCTCGAGTCCCTCCCGCCCCCGGTCGATCAGGTACCAGCCGACGTGGCGCTCGGGTTCGCTGCGCGCGGCGGACGCCAGATCGATCGCCCGCCGGGCGATGCCCTTCTCGCGCTCGCCGTCCCGGCGTCCCAGCGTTTCGACGACGTGGCGGTAGCGGTCCCGGGTCGCGAAGTCCTGCTGAAGGTACGCGCCGGCGGGATCCTCGGAAAGGATCTTCTCGACGAGGCTGACCGACTCGAAGAAGTCGGACCAGTCCGTCTGCGCGAAGAGCCGCATGCTCGCGATGATGTTGGCGATCGTCGCCTGCGCGGTCGTCTGCCGGTGGTGCTCCGCGTGGACCGCGGCGTCGGTCGTCATCCCCTCCCGCGCGAGCCCCTCCTCGATCCAGCGCTGCGCCGCCGAGAGCGCGGGGTCGATGTCGCGGAGGCGCTGCATGACGCGGACCGCGAACGTCGGGTTCAGGACGATCTCCCGGCGCTCCGGGGTGCGGAGGACCGTCTCCGCGGTCTTCTCCCTTTCGCCGGGAGCGGCCCCGTCGATCGCCGCGAGGATCCGGTCGCAGAGCGCGTCCGCCTTCGCGCGTTCCCGGCGGGCGACTTCCATCCGGCCCGCGAGCCGGCGAAGGTTCTCGATCAGGGCCATGCGGAACGCGATCGGGACCGCCCACAGCTCGCCGATCGAGAGCGTCGTCACCCGCTGGTACGCCGTCAGGAACCGCCGCAGCGTCTCCATGTCCGGGTTGCTGTCGGTGTGGGCGATCACGTCGATCGCGATCGCGTACACCCGCGGATACCCCCGCCATTCCCCTTCCGCGAGCTGGGGGAGCTGCTTCTCGTAGGTCGCGGGAAAGTCCTGCCGGACCTCGCGGATCTGGTCGAGCACGAGGTGGAAGTTGTCGAGGAACCACTCGGCGGCGGGGGAGATCGGCTCGCCGCGGCGCGCGCCGGTGACGATCGACTCGTGGATCGCCCGGAGCTCGCGATCACTCTCCTCGAGGCGCCGGCGGAGGAGATGCCGCCGCGACAGACGCGATACGGTCTCGTGGCTGGCGGCCAGGCGTTCGGCTTCGTGCTCGAGGCGTTCGGGTCCGTAGATGTCCGCCCGGATCGGCTCCTGCCGCCCGAGGCTCTTCCACATCGCCGTGCTCCTGCCCAACCCACCTCCGGGGCGCGCGAGCAGCCTCGCGGGGCGCGCCTCGCTTGACAATACCGCAATCTTTTCTATGCTTCCGGCGTGCCTGCCCGCCGCGCCTGTCCCCGCTGTCGCTCCACCCCGTAGCGCCCGGGCGGCTGACCACGTGTCGACGAGCCCGGATTGACCGGGCTCTTTTATTTGGGGAGAGGTGCCCGTGAGAATCGCCAGCGACGTCACCCGGTTGATCGGAAATACCCCGCTCGTGCGTCTGAACCGCGTCACGGAGGGCGCGGTCGCGACCGTGGCGGCCAAACTCGAGTTCTTCAATCCCGCGCACTCGGTCAAGGACCGCATCGGGGTCGCGATGATCGCCGCCCTCGAGCGCGCGGGGAAGCTCGATCCCCGGAACGCGTCGAAGTCGACGATCGTCGAGCCGACGAGCGGCAACACCGGTATCGCGCTCGCCATGGTCGCGGCGCAGCGCGGCTACTCCTGCGTGCTCGTGATGCCGGACACGATGTCGAAGGAGCGCGTCAAGGTCCTGAAGTTCCTCGGCGCCGAGGTCGTCCTGACGCCCGGGGCCGAGGGCATCAAGGCGGCGCTCGCGAAGGCCGAGGAGATCGCGAAGGACCGGGGCGGTGTCATTCCCCAGCAGTTCGAGAATCCGGCGAACCCCGAGATCCACGAGCGGACGACCGCGATGGAGATCTGGAACGACACGGACGGCGACATGGACATCTTCGTGGCGGGAGTCGGCACCGGCGGGACGTTCACGGGCGTCGGCCGCGTCTGGAAGGCCTGGAAGCCGCAGGTGAAGCTGATCGCCGTCGAGCCGGCCGAGTCGCCCGTCATCGCGGGCGGCACGCACTCGAAGCACAAGATCCAGGGGATCGGAACGGGGATGATTCCGAAGAACCTCGACATGCGCTTCGTGGACGGCACGTTCTCGGTGTCGTCGGACCAGGCGCTCGTGATGGCGCGGCGCCTCGCCCGCGAGGAGGGGATCCTCGGCGGCATCTCGTCGGGCGCGGCGGCGCACGCGGCGGTCGAGATCGCGAAGCAGCCCGACAACCGGGGAAAGCTGATCGTCTGCATCTTCCCGTCGACCTCGGAGCGGTACGTCTCGACGGATCTCTTCCAGGGAATCGACTGATCGAAGCGGCGTGAGCGGGAGCGGCCGGGGATTCCCGGCCGCCCCCGATTCCCGCTCGCGGGTTCAGGTTCCGCGATTCGGCCGCTCCTTTCCGGGCACATCCGTTGCACGGCTTCCCTCCGCCCGGAAAAATCGCGGGCGGGAAGGAAGCACGATGCGACGACTGGCGATTCCGGCGGCTGTGTTTTTCCTCTTCGGGGGGCTCGCGTCCGCCCAGCCGCGTCACGGGCGGTCCGGGTCGGGGGACGAGCACGACATCCGGCAGATGGTGGACTCGATGAATTCGTTCTGGGAACGCGGCGACGCCCGGAACTACGCGAGCGGGCTCTCCGCCGACACCGACTGGGAGAACGCCGCGGGTTGGCGCATTCGCGGCCGCGACGGAGTCGAGCGGTTCCTCGGGCAGTATCTCTGGAAGGAGGGAGCGCGGCCGACCTTCCGTCCCGTCGGGGAACGCGTGAGAATGCTCGGAGGAGATCTCGCCGTCGCCGAACAGGCGGCGGACGCCTCGTCGTCCGTCGAGCCCGGCGGCCCGCCGCGTCGGATCCAGGAGATCCTCTTCTTCCGGAAGCACGCGGGTCGCTGGGAAGTCATCTCGACGTTCATCTGGGAGCTTCGCCAGGGACCCCCGCCGCCCCGGATGCCCGATCTCAGCCCGGAGCCGTTCCGGCAATAGGGGAAAGGCCCCGCGCCGCGGCCGCGGGAGGGCGCCCGGTCGAAGAGGCGGCAGCCGGTTCCAGAGCCGGTGCTCGAGGACGGCTTTCTCGGCCCCCGGTCGATCCCGGAACTCGCAGACTCCGAGACCCGAATTTATCGCCGGTCCGGATGATCCGGGTCATATGCCGGCCGGAGGTCGCCGGGTAACTTCCCTCTCGGAGGCACTCATGGCCACGATCGATCCGGATCTCCCCGTCAAGGACCTCCTCGAGCGATTGCCGGAAATCCGGCCGGTGCTCGCGGCCTTCGACATCGATACCTGCTGCGGGGGACAGCATCCGCTGAAAGAGGCGTGCATCGCCCGGGGCGTCCCGCTCGAGGAGGTCCTCCGAGAGATCGGCCACATCCTTCCGGAGCCCGCCGGCGGCAGAACGCTCCGGGCCGTCCCCGCGCCGGGGGGCGATCTCGTCATCCCCGCGATGTCGATCCGGGAGATCGTCCGGCGGTTCCCGTCGACCGCGGCCGTGCTCGAGAAGCACGGGCTCGGCGACTGCGGGGGAGAGGACGGGCCCGACGAGCCGCTCGGGTGGTTCGCCACGGTCCACCGCATCGCCCTCGGCCCGCTGATGGCCGACGTCAACGCCGCCGCGGCGCGCGACGGCCGCAAAGCTCCGGCGGCTTCCACGCCGAAGGCTCCGCCCCGTCCGTTCTCACCCGAGTTCATCGTCGGTTCGCTCGTCCTGACGCTGACTCTGGGCGCCACCACCGGGATGATCAACCTCCTCCGGATCGCGGCGGGGGGAGACGTGCCGTTCTCCCATCGCCAGATGCACGCGCACACGCAGATCCTCGGATTCGCGGCACTTTTCCTCATGGGGATCGCGTTTCACGCGCTCCCGCGCATCTCGGGAGTCGGCGGCGGTCCGCCCCGCTCCTCGAAGGCGACGTTCTGGCTGATGGCGGGCGGCGTGATCCTTCGGAACTTCGGGCAGCCGTTCAACCTCGCGCCGATCGGGCGAATCGCATCGCTGCTGTCGGGCGTGGCGGAGCTGGCGGCGGGCTGCCTCTTCGCGATCTTCGTCGCGGACCTGATTCGTCGCGCTCCGGCCGGCAAATACGGGAAGAAGGATCCTTTCCTCGTCCTGCTCGGATTCGGGACGACGTTCTTCCTGGCGGCCCTCGTCGTGAATGCCGCCCAGAGCGTCTGGCTCGCCGGACACCTCGAGACCGCGCTGCCGGCGGCGCTGGTCGACCCGTTCTACTTCGTCGCGCTGTACGGATTCCTGCTGGGGTGGGTGTTCGCCTTCGCGCACCGCGTCGTCGCTCTCTTCCTGGGCCTCGAGGCGCCGGGACCGAACCCGGCCCGCGCCGCGCTCGTTCTCCAGACGCTCGGCGTCGCGACGTTCCTCGCCGCCGGGATCCCCGGCCTTTCGAATCCGGCCGCCGCGCTCCTGCGGGACGCGGGAATGGCGGGCGTGGCCCTCGCCGCCATCGTCTTCGTCGCCGGAGCGAAACTCCTCGGCCGCCCGAAGCTTCCCGCGCTCGCTCCTCCCGGCAATCCGCTGTTCGCCATCCGGGCGGCGTTCGTCTGCCTGATGCTCTGGGCGGTCCTGGAGCTCGGCGCGATCGTCGTCGCCCGGACCACCGTGTTCCCGGCCCAGAACCTCTGGTGGGCGGATGCGGCGCGCCACGTCTTCACGATCGGGTTTCTGACGCTGATCATCGTGGGGATGAGCCTCCGGATCCTCCCGGTGTTCTCCGGAAAGACGCTCTGGTCGCCGAAGATGGCGTACGCCACGTACGCGCTGATCCTGGCGGGGGTGGCGCTGCGGCTCCTCCAGTACCCGGCCGCGTTCCACGCGAAGCTCTACGAAGTCGGGTCCTGGATGGGCGTCTTCGTCGTGGGCGGTCTCGTCCTGTTCGCGGTCAACCTCGTCCGGACGATGCGCGCCCGGCCTCCGGCGCGCTCGACGCTTCCGGTCGCGCCCCCGGCGACCCCGGCCGCCTCCCCGGCGCCGTCGCGGTTCGTTTCCCGGCTGCCGGTCCGATGAGCGGCGAGCCGCGCGTGATCGACGTGCGTCCGATCCTCCAGTCGGGCGGCGAACCGCTCGATGCGATTCTCGCGGCGGCCGAAACCGTCGCGCCGGGGGAAGCCCTCGTCGTGATCGCGCCGTTCGAGCCGATGCCGCTCTACGGTCTGATGCGACAGATGGGCTTTTCCCGCGACGTCGAGGAGCTGGACGGCGGCGGATTCCGGGTGACGTTCACGCGCGGCTGAGCCGTTGGAACGCCGCCGGCCGATTCGGTAGAGTGGCGACGTCCGGTTCCGGGGGACGGCGGGATCGGGAGGAGGGACGACGGCAGGCGAAGCGACCACCCAGGGCTCGGACGTCCGGCACGCGGCGGCCTGGGGTCTTCTCGCGGCGATCCTGGTCCTCGCCGGGATCTATGTCGGAAGCCGACGTCTCAAGGACTTCGATCCGGCGCTCGTGTCCTACGCGGGAGCGACCGTCTTTTGCGCGTTCGGGCTCGGCTACCGTTACTCGATGTGGCTCCGCCGCCCGCCGACCCGCCTCTTCTGGTTCCGCGGCTGGCGGCTCTTCCTCGATCCCCGGCGGCTGCCGAGGAACGCCGCCCGTCTCGTCTCGCTCTTCTGGAACAACATCCTCGCCCAGACCTTCATCCGCCGGCGATCGCGCGTCCGATGGGCGGCGCACTGGCTGATCTTCTGGGGGTGCATTCTCGCGGCGGCGGTCACGTTCCCTCTCTCCTTCGGGTGGATCCGCTTCGAGACCCCGCGCGATTCCCAGAGCGTGTACCAGGCATACGTCTTCGGCATCCACGTCTTTTCGTTCCCGCTCGCGAGCATCGTCGCGCCGCTCGTTTTCAACGTGCTCGACATCTCGGCCTTCCTCGTTCTCGGGGGCATCTTCTTCGCTCTCTGGCGCCGCGGCCGGGATCGGGGCGCCTTCGCGGTGCAGCAGTTCGCCAACGACCTCCTCCCGCTTCTCCTGCTCTTCGCGGTTTCGGCGACCGGCCTCTTCCTCACCGCCTCGACGCACTTCATGAACGGCTTCCATTACGTCTTCCTGTCGCAGATCCACGCCGTGACGGTGATCTTCACGCTCCTCTATCTCCCGTTCGGCAAGTTCTTCCACATCTTCCAGCGTCCGGCGCAGCTCGGCGTGGCGTATTACAAGAAGATCGGGGCGGAGGAGGCGGCGGCGCGGTGCGCCGTGTGCGGCGAGGCGTTCGCGTCCGTGATGCACCGCGAGGACCTCAAGACGGTCGAGAGCGCGCTGGGGATCCGGTATGCGCTCGAGTCGGGCGGCCATTACCAGGACGTCTGCCCGTCCTGCCGGCGGAAAACGCTCGCCGTCGTTCAGGACGGGCTGTGGCGCGCCGGGACGCGGGAGGTCTGATGGCGAAGCTTCCGGCCCCCCTTTCGCAGATCGTGGATCGTTTCGGCCCGCACACCAAGGGAGTTCCGGCGGGTGGATGGGCGCCGATCGGAGAGCCGGACCGATTCGTCAAGACCCACTGCTGCTTCTGCGGCCAGCAGTGCGGGATCCAGCTGAAGGTCAAGGACAACAGGGTCGTCGGATTCGAGCCGTGGGAGGACTTTCCGTTCAACGCCGGCAAGCTCTGCCCGAAAGGCGTCAAGCGATACATGCAGGACGAGCACCCGGACCGGCTCCGGTCGCCGCTCGAGCGCGTCGAAGGGGAGGGCTTTCGGCCGGTCTCCTGGGACCTCGCCCTCGATCGCACCGCGAAGGAGATCCGCCGCATCCAGGAGCGGTACGGCGACGACGCCTTCGCGGTGCTCACGGGAGCGTCGCTGACCAACGAGAAGGCCTACCTGATGGGGAAGTTCGCGCGCGTCGCGGTCCGCACCGCGAACATCGACTACAACGGACGGCTCTGCATGGTGTCGGCCGCCGCGGCGTCGAAGAAGGTCTTCGGGATCGACCGGAGCGCGAATCCGTGGAGCGACATCCCGAAGGCGAAGGCGATCCTCGTCGCCGGCGCCAACGTCGCCGACTGTGCGCCGATCACGACCGACTACCTCTGGCAGGCGCGCGAGAACGGGGCGAAGATCATCGTCCTCGATCCCCGGATGACCCCGATCGCGCGCACGGTGGATCTCTTCATCCCGGTTCGCCCGGGCGGCGACATCGGGATCTTCAACGGGATGCTCCACGTGATGATCGAGCGAGGGTGGGTCGACCGCGAATTCATCTCGGAGCACACGACCGGATTCGAGAAGGTCGAGGAGTCCGTCCGCAAGTACACGCCGGAATACGCGGGCAGGATCGCGGGGGTGCCTCCCGCGATGATCGTGAAGGCCGCGGAGATCTGGGGACCCGCGGAGACGAGTTTCCTCCTCCATGCGCGCGGCATCGAACACCACTCGAAGGGCGTCGAGAACTGCATGGCGGCGATCAACCTCGTCGTCGCGACCGGGCGGATCGGCCGCGAAGGGTGCGGCTACGCCATGATCACGGGGCAGGGGAACGGCCAGGGGGCGCGGGAGCAGGGGCAGAAGTGCGACCAGCTCCCCGGCGGGCGCGACATCGAGAACCCCGACCATCGCCGCTTCATCGCGGAAGTCTGGGGGGTCCCGGAGGAGTCGATCCCGCACAAGGGTCTGTCGGCGGTTCCCCTCCTGGAGGCGGTCCACGCCGGCAAGATCAAGGGGCTGCTCCTCATCTGCTTCAATCCCATGGTTTCGCTCCCCGACCAGAATTTCATCCGGGAAGCGCTCGAGAAGCTCGAGTACTTCGCCGTCATCGACTTCTTCCTCTCCGAGACGGCGCGGTTCGCGGACGTCGTCCTCCCCGGCTCGCTCATGGAGGAGGACGAGGGGACGACGACCAGCGTCGAGGGAAGGGTGATCCATCACCGGAAGGCGGTCGAGCCGCCGGCCGGCGCGCGGGAAGACTGGCGGATCGTCTGCGATCTCGCCGCGCGGCTCGGGGCCGGGGTGAAGTTCCCGTACGGCTCGCCGCGGGAGATCTTCGAGGAGCTCCGCACCGCGTCGAAGGGGGGCGTCTCCGACTATTTCGGCATCACGTGGGAGAAGATCGACGCGCAGAAAGGGGTCTTCTGGCCCTGCCCGTCGCTCGATCACCCCGGGACCCCGCGACTCTACGAAGGGGCGCGATTCGGCCATCCCGACGGCCGGGCGCATTTCCAGGCCGTCGAGTGGCGGCCGGCGGCCGAAGAGCCGGACGCCGAATATCCCGTGATCCTCACGACCGGCCGCGTGGTGTCCCAGTATCTCTCGGGGACCCAGACGCGGCGGATCGCCGGGCTCATGGCCCAGGAGCCGGAACCCTTCTGCGAGATCCACCCCAACCTCGCCGCCCGGTACGGGATCGAACCGGACGGGTTCGTCAGCGTCGAGAGCCGCCGCGGATCGACGGTCGTCCGCGCGCGGATCGTCCGGACGATCCGGCCCGACACGGTCTTCGTGCCGTACCACTGGCCCCTCGCGCGCGCCGCGAACAACTGCACGATTCGGGCGATCGATCCCGTGTCGAACATCCCGGAATTCAAGATCTGCGCCGTCCGCATCTCGGCGGCGCCGCGCCCGGACGATGCGATCGCCCGGCTCCCGCCGGAAGCCGGGGGAATCGCGTGAGCGAGCTCGCCTTCTTCATCGACTATTCGCGGTGCATCGGATGCCGGGCGTGCGTGCAGGCGTGCGAGGAATGCGACACCCATCGCGGAGTCTCGATGATCCATCTCGAGACGATCCGCCGCGCCGATACCGTTCAGACCGCTCCGCAGGTCTGCATGCACTGCGAAGATCCGATCTGCGCGCGCGTCTGCCCGGCCGACGCGATCAAGCAGACCCCCGACGGCGTGACCCAGTCGGCGCTGAAGCCCCGCTGCATCGGATGCAGCAACTGCGTCCTGGCGTGCCCCTTCGGCGTGCCGAAGTACTTCGGCGCGATCGACCAGATGATGAAGTGCGACTACTGCTACGACCGGACGAGCGCGGGAAAGCGCCCGATGTGCGCGACCGTCTGTCCTTCCCAGGCGCTCGCGTTCACGACGCGCGAGGAGATCGAGAGGAAGCGCCAGGGAACCGCGATCAACCTCTGGAAGTTCGGCGGCGAGGTCGTCCGAACGAAGATCTCGGTGATCGTTCCCTCGGGAGTGTCCGAGATCCGGATCGGCGAATCGGCACTTTCCCGTGCGGGAGGCCCCGCCGGCGCGACCGAGGACGTGGCCGTGCTGCTGGGAGAGATCTGACGTGGAGGAGCGCGAGGGAGCCGGCCCGCGCTGGCGCGAGGACTTCCCGATCGCGTGGGAGCGGGACCACTACGTCACGCGCCGCGAGCTCGCGAAGTTCCTGACGCTCGGCTCGGCTCTGCTGGCGGGCGCCAGCGCCGTGATCGCGCTGGCGGGACGGCTGTGGAAACCGGCCCGCCGCCGGCGCACGCGGATCGCGAGCGCGGCCGCGGTTCCGCGCGGCGGCTCGCTCCTTTTCCGGTTCCCGACCGACGAAGACCCCTGCATCCTCCTCCGCGCGCCGGACGGCTCCTTCGAGGCCTACTCGCAGGTCTGCACGCATCTTTCCTGCGCCGTCGTCTACCGGCCCGAGGATCGGACGCTCGCCTGCCCCTGTCACAAGGGGGTATTCACGTGCAGCGAAGGGCGGCCGATCGCAGGACCGCCGACGCGCCGGCTCCCGCGGATCGTCCTCGACGTCCGCGGCGACGACGTTTTCGCGACCGGAGTGGAGCTGTAGGGAGATCGCCGTGGAGACGCGCAAACAGGGAACGACCCTCTTCACCGCGATCGCGGTGCTCATCGGCATGCTCGTCGTGATCCAGCTCTGGCTGGTCGCGGCGGCCCTCGAGGCGCTCCTCTCGGGGAATCGCGGCGCGCTGCTGCCCGCGGCGATCGCCTCCGTCGTCCTCCTACTCGTCAACGCCGGGCTCCTCCTCTACATCGTCCGGTTCGACGAGCGGATCCGGCGCCTCGAGGCGCCTCCGCGTGACTGAGCGGCGGCCGCCGCTCTCGCTTCTCGAGCCGCAGGTCGTACGGGGGCTCGCGGAACGGCTGCGGATCGCCCGGCTCCTCCGGCGCTTTCCCGAGCGGAACGTCTGGGCGGCATTCATGTTCGTCAACGGATTCATCACGATCGCGCTGCTCGCCGCCCTCGCGATGGTTTCGCGGACGCCGTTCGTCTTCCCGTCGCTCGGACCGACGGCGTTCCTCTTCTTCTTCACGCCGACGCTTCCGACGGCGAGCCCGCGGCATTCGATCTACGGGCACGCGATCGGGATCGCCTGCGGATACGGGGCTCTGCTCGCGACCGGGCTCCAGCACGCGCCTCCGGCGATGGTCGCCGGGGTGGACTTTCGGCGCGTGCTGGCGGCGGCCCTCTCGCTCGCCGCGACGGGCGCGCTCATGATCCTCTTCAAGGCGGCGCATCCGCCGGCAGGCGCCACGACGCTCATCATCTCGCTCGGAATCGTGACGAGGCCGTCCTATCTTCTGGTCATCGAGATCGCGGTGGCCCTTCTGACGATCCAGGCCATCGCGATCAACCGCCTCGCCGGCATCGACTACCCCCTGTGGTCCCGACGAGCGGAGCCGTCTGGCAGAACGGACGGCCCGCTGGCGTAGTCGTGGTCCTCCCGGGACCAATGACTCTTATGATGCATTTGAGCTATTCCCTGCGCCCCGATCCGGCAGGAGGATGGGCCCAAGAACAGGAGAGGTGAAATGGAGAGAAACCACCGGCGAATCCTCGTGGCTCTTCCCCTGGGAATGGCGATATTCCTCGCCCTGGGGGCCCCGCGGCAGGCGGGCGCGGTCCCCGTCTTCTCCCGGAAATACCAGACTTCGTGCCAGACCTGCCATGCGATCTTTCCGAAACTGAACCCCTTCGGCGAAGCCTTCCGCTTGAACGGATACCGGATGCCGATGGAAACGCCGGAGCTGGTCAAGCAGCCCCCGGTGTCGCTCGGCTCCGAGGCGTATGAGCGGATCTGGCCGGCGATGGTCTATCCGAGCGACCTGCCGTCGTTCGTGCCGCTCGCGATCAACGTCAAGATGGCCGACATCTACGCTTCGAGCCACGACGACAGCGGCAAAACGATCACGCACAACGACTTCCAGTTCCCGCAGGAAGCAAACCTCTTCTCGGCCGGCACTCTCGGATCGCATTTCAGCTTCTTCGGCGAGGTGACGTACGCGGAGAGACCCGACGGCGGCACGGACGTCGAGATCGAGCACGCGCGGCTCGACCTGGATTCGGCGTTCGGGCCGGAGCATCTCTTCAACTTCAAGATCGGCAAGTTCGCGCCCGACCTCTACGACGGCTTCCAGGAAATGTGGCTGATGACCGACAACGGCGTCGACTCGCTCTTCGCCTTCAGCCCGATCGGGATCCACGGCGGGACCGGACTCTCCGAGGAAGGGCCCGGCGTCAGCCTGCCGGACCGGATGCGCGCGATCGAGATGTACGGCGTGGCCGCGCATCGGTTCTTCTACACGATCGGCTACGGGAGTCCGATCGGGCCGGGCGGCCCGAACGACACGTTCGGGAGCAGCAGCCGGAAGGACGTCTACGCCCGGATGGACTACAAGTTCGGCGGGATGGGGCTCGACGGCGACACGACGGGGGTCACGCTGCCCCCGGAGAACTGGCGCGAGCATTCCCTCCGCATCGGCGTCCTCGGCTACTACGGCGACGGCTCTCAGGCCGACCCCTTCGACATCACGGACGAGGAGGGGAACGCGTTCAAGATGCGCGACACCCATTACGGGAGGATCGGCGCCTACGCGTCCCTCTACGTCGGCGACCTGAACCTCTTCGGCGTCGCGCTCCACGGGACCGACAAGCTCCAGCTCAGCGACCCCGACACGCTGACCGAGATCAGCACGACCACGCGGACGTACGACGCGTGGTTCGCCCAGGCGGACTACGTCATCGTGCCGCCGTTCCAGCTCTCGCTCCGCTACGAGAACCTCCGGGTCGCCGATCCCGTCACGCCGACGATCAAGACCCTGAACGCGAACGCGAGCTTCCTGATCCGGGCCAACATCAAGGCCATGATCGAATACAACCGGGACCTCCGCGATTCCGAGAATTACACGCTCGCGACGGTCCTCCGATTCGCTTATTGAAGGAGAAAGGAACCATGAAGAAGATCCTGATCGCCCTGATCGTCGCCGCTTCGTCGGCGCTCCCCGCGGCCGCCGGAGACATCCACGGCAAAGTGACCTGCAAGGGCTCCTCGACGTGCGCCGACACGGTCGTCTACGTCGCCGCGATCCCCGGCAAGACCTTCCCCGCGCCGGCGGCGCACGCGAAGATGAACCAGCTCAACATGAAGTTCGTCCCGCGAATTCTCCCCGTTCTCGAAGGCACCACCGTCGACTTCCTGAACTCCGACGCCGTGCTGCACAACGTCTTCACCCCGGACGCTTGCGCGGACAAGTTCAACCTCGGCACCTGGCCGAAGGGAGAGACGAAGACCTACACGTTCAAGAAGGAATGCGCAGCGGCCCTGCTCTGCAAAGTGCACCCGGAGATGGAGGCGTATGTCGTCGCCGTTCCGACGCCGTACTATGCGCAGGCCAAGGCCGACGGCAGCTACCAGATCGCCGACGTGCCCGACGGGAGCTACACGCTGAAAGTCTGGCATCCGCGGCTCAAGGGCAAGGAAAAGCCGGTGAAGGTCGCGGGAGCGACGGAAGCGGACTTCGAGATCGCCCGCTGACGCCGTGAGAAACCGGGTGGGTCGGCCGCGCCTTCTCTTCCGCATCGCCGCCCTTCTCCCTCTGCTGGCCGCCCTCGGGTGGGCGGCCGGCGAGCGGGGAGGCGACCGAGGAGGAAACCGTCCCGCGAGCCACGTTCCGGAAAAGCCGACCTCAACGGTCGGCGAGAGCTGGGTGCGCCATCTCCGGATCTCTCTCGAGAACACGACGCTCGGGGGGATCGGCCGCTGGGGACCGTCGAGCCCGCAGCCTACCGGGTCCGTTTCGGCTCCCCGGGAGTCGCTCGGTTCCCCGTTCGTCCTGAGCGGGAAGGACCTCTACCGGCTGAACTGCCAGGCATGCCATCGCGAAGACGGAAGCGGAGCGCCTCCCGAGGTCCTCCCCGTGACGAGCCTCGCGCGCGCGACGTCCCGGCAATACTTCCGGGACAAGATGAAGGAACGGGGGCTGCCGGTCGACGAGGCCCAGCTCGCCAAGAACGCGGCGGAGGCGGAAGCGTCCCTCCGCAAGAGGATCCGGAGCGGCGGCGAGAAGATGCCGCCGTTCCCGCAGCTCGACCACGCCGAGACCGAGAGCGTGATCGCGTACGTCAAGCAACTCTCCGGAGTGCCGGAGCCGGGGCCCCCTCCCGCGCCCCTCGAGGAGCCCGTCAACCGCGTCGGCGAGCTCCTCGTCAAGGGAACGTGCCACGTGTGCCACGACGCCTCGGCGACGCCGACCACGGCGTTCGAATACCGCGTCGGCTACGGAGAGCCGCCCCCTCTCTCGTTCTTCACGGAGCAGCGAACGCCCGCCCAGCTCGTCCGGAAGGTCCGGGAGGGGCTCGCGGAACCGAGCGTTTCCGCCCGGCACGGACGCATGCCGATCTTCGACTATCTCACGCCCGAGGAGGTCACCGCGGCCTACATCTACCTCCTCACGGAACCTCCGGGACGCGGCGCCGCCGCATCCCCGGGAGCGTCGGTGCCGGCGGCGGCCGGAGGAGGGCGCCCGAAACTATAATCGCGGGTCGTGCCCCCACGGCCTCCGATTCCTTTCGAGGCGATCCCGATCCTCGCGTCGCTCCGGCCCGAGGACCGCGACGCTCTCGCGCCGCTGTGCGAGATGCGCGGCTACGAGAAGGGGGAGACGATCTTCCGGGAGGGGGATCCCGGCGAGCGCATCCACTTCGTGTTCATCGGCCGCGTCAAGATCGTCAAGGCCGGCCCCGGGCGAGACCTGATCCTGGAGATCCTCGGCCCGGGGGAGCCGGTCGGCGCGGTCGCGGCGTTCGAGCGCAAGGCCTTTCCGGCGACGGCCGTCGCGCTCGAAGCCTGCGGGGTCCTCTCGATCCCGGAGCGACAGTTCTTCGAGCTCCTGGAGAAGCGCCCGGAGATCACCCGCCGGCTCTTCGCCGGGCTGACGATGCGGCTCATGAACCTCAACCGCCATCTCGCCGACATGCTGGGCTCGGTCGAGTATCGCGCCGCGCGGCTCTTCCTGACGCTCGCCGCGAAGATGGGCCAGAAGCGCGACGGCGCGGTCTTCATTCCGGTCGCGCTCTCGCGCCAGGAGCTCGCCGACCTGATCGGGACCACGATCGAAACGGCCATCCGCGTGATGAGCCGGTGGCAGAAGGACGGGCTCGTCGAGACGGAGAAGAACGGCTTCCTTCTTCTCCGGCCGGCGGCGCTTCGCGAGATCAGCTCGGTGGCGTGAGGGCGCGGGCCAGCCGGCGGGCGCGGGCGCGCTTGCCCGCGACGGAGACGGCGAGATCGGCCAGCGTGCGCCGTTCGAGCTGGCGATCGAGAAGCGCCCGCGCCCTCTTCCAGACCGGGTGAGCGGGACACGGCGTCTCGTCCGTGCACTCGGAGAACCCCAGGAGACACCGGCCGCCGAGTCCGAATCCGTCGATCGCCCGCACGACCTGGAGCACCGTGATCCGATCCGCGGGCCGCGAGAGCACGATGCCGCCCAGCGGGCCGCGGCGCGTCTTCACGATGCCGGAATTTCGCAGCTGCTGGACGATCTGGGCGAGCGCGGTCGTGGAAATTCCGACGTCGTTCGCGAGCTCTTCCTGGACGACCATCCTTCCCGGATTGGCGTGTTCCGCCGCCGCGAGCCGCTCCGCCGCCCGCAGCGCGTGCTGGCAGGTCCGGGAATAGAGAAGGGGGCGCCCCTCGGCGGCCGCGTCGTAACGAGGTCGGGCGGGCATGCCGCCGAACCATAGCACGGCTTGACTCCCGTCCGGCCCGGGAGTACCGTTTCATCAATTCTTGATGGAGAACTCATGAATAGGCCGTGCGTCCCGCGCACCGCGGAAGAGAGGGCCGCCGGATGGGGAGGCGCGCTCGCCCGTTTCACGGGCGGAACGCTCGCCTATCTCCTGCTGAGCGGCCTCGCGATCCGGTTCGTTTCGTTTTCGGCGCTCGCGGAATGGACGGTGATCGTCCACAGCGCGGCGGGGGTCCTCTCGTTCGCGCCGCTCGGCGTGTACCTCTTCCGGCACTGGCGCGCCTACCGCGCCGACGCCCTCACCCCGGCAAAGGTGCTCGGGTGGTTCGCGTTCGCGGCCGTCGCCGCGGCGGAGATGTCGGGATTCTGGGCGGCGGGCCTCGCGCTCTTTTCCCGCCGGGTGCCCGGCTGGGTCCGGGACGTCCACCTGATCCCGTCGATCGCGGTCGGCGTCTTCGCCGTCGCTCACCTCTGGCCGATCTGGAAGCGCAAGGCCCTCTCGCCCGACCTCGCCCGCCGGGCGCGGGCGCTCCGCGAGGGGTACCTCGCGTCGACGGTCCTCGTTTCCGCCGCGCTCCTGCTCGCCGCATTCCCGGCGACGCTCGCCCAGCGGTCGCCGCGCCGCGCCGGATCCTTCCCGAAGGATTATCGGATGCCCTTCGGGAAGAACCGTCCCTTCGCGCCCAGCCTCGCGCGCACCGAGCACAACGGAGCGCTGGCGCCCGAGGCGCTCTCGGGATCCGCGTCGTGCGGCTCGTCGGGGTGCCATGAGTCGATCTATCGGGAGTGGTCCGTGTCCGCCCACCGATGGGCGGCGCTCGACCCCGCGTTCCAGCGCGTCCAGGAGGAGATGGCTCGCCAGAACGGGCCGGAGTCGACCCGTTACTGCGGCGGCTGCCACGATCCCATCTCCCTCTTCTCGGGGTCGAAGACCGTCTTCAAGGCGGACCTGACGAGCGATGCCGGCATGACCGAGGGGGTCTCGTGCCTCTCCTGCCATTCCGTCGGAAAAGCGGACGTGCAGGGAAACGCGAACTACGTCGTCCATCCGCCGGAGCGCTATCTCTTCGAGACGTCCCGCTCGCGCGCGGCGCGCCTCGTCTCCGATTTCCTGATCCGCGCCTACCCGAAGCACCACGTCGCGTCCCTCGAGAAGCGCCTGTTCAAGACGCCGGAGTACTGCGCCGCGTGCCACAAGCAGTTCGTCGACCAGGAGGTCAACAACTTCGGGTGGGTACAGCTTCAGAACCAGTACGACAACTGGCGAAAGAGCAAGTGGAACCACCCGGGCGATCCGCGCCGCACGATCGAGTGCCGCGAGTGCCACATGCCTCTCCTCGGCGGCCCCGAGCCCGCTTCGGGGGACACGGCGGACTACAACCGCACGGCGGCCGACGGACAGCACCGCAGCCACCGATTCCTCGGCGCGAACCAGTACATGCCCGCGCTCCTGAAGCTCCCGGGGGGCGAACGGCAGGTGGAACTCGTCGACCGCTGGCTGCACGGCTCGTACCCCGTCCCGGAGATCGCGTCGAAATGGGCCGCCGGCCCGGCGGTGTCGCTCGCCCTCGACGTCCCCTCGCACGCCGACGCGGGCCGCCCGCTGCGGGTGCGGGCGATCATCACGTCGAACAAGGTGGGGCACGACTATCCCACGGGTCCGCTCGACCTGATCCAGTCGTGGATCGAGATCGACGTCCGCGATGCCTCCGGGGCCGTCGTCTTCACGTCGGGGCGTCCGGACGCGAAGAAGATGATCCCGCCCGGTTCCTTCCTCTTCAAGGCGGAGCCCGTCGACCGCTACGGCAATCTCATCGATCGCCACAACCTCTGGGAGATGGTCGGCGTCCGGTACCGGCGCAGCCTCTTCCCGGGATACTCCGACGTGGCGGAGTACACCTTCACGTGCCCCTCCTCGGGTGGCACGCCCGCGCCCGTTCGCGACCTCGTGGTTCCCGACCCGCCGGTCGGCGCCGTCTCGATCGAGGCGATCCTCCACTACCGCAAGCTCGACCAGTTCCTCGTCGATTTCCTTTTCCCGGGCAAGGGGCTCTCGGCGCCGATCACCGATCTCGCCCGGGCCCGGGCGGTCGTCCACATCGTTCCCGCCGCATGAGCGGCTCGCGCCTCCGACGCTTCACTCACCCGCGCGCCGTGATCGCCGCGGCGCTGGCGGTGGTCGCGGCGGCGGCGGCGCTCTACGCGACGCACGGAGGAGAGGAAGCCCCCTACCGCCCCGGAGAGGCCGTCGAAGGAATCACCGACGTCAATCGCCACCAGGTCTCCGGCGCGGACTGGGGGATCCGCTGGACCGACGTCGCCGCGAAGTCCGGCCTCGCCTTCCGGCACTTTTCGGCGGGGGCGCGGTCGACGCAGCTTCCCGAGGACATGGGCTCGGGGCTCGCCTTCGGCGACTACGACGGAGACGGGTGGTGGGACCTCTTCGTGGCCGACACGACCGGACCGCTGACGATGAGCGCGAGCGAGCTCGCGAGCGCTCGCGGCGGCTGCCGTCTCTACCACAACCTCGGAGGCGTGTTCACGGACGTGACCGAGGAGGCGGGTCTGGGAGGGCTCCGCGGGAACTATCTCGGCGCGGCGTGGGGCGATTACGACAACGACGGCCGACCCGACCTCGTCGTGACCTCCTTCGGGGGGATCCGTCTCTTCCACAACCGCGGAGACGGGACGTTCGAGGACGTGTCGCACGCGTCGGGCGTCGACGCGTTCCGCGGCTTCTGGACCGGCGCGACATGGGGAGATGCCGACGGGGACGGGCGTCTCGATCTCTACGTGTGCGGTTACGTCGACTACCGTTTCGACCCCGCCGATGCGGGGCGATCGTCGAAATTCGGCGCCGCCGACAGCCCTTTCACCATCAACCCTTCGTCGTATCCGCCGATCGCGAACCTGTACTTCCACAACGAGGGAGGGGGCCGGTTCCGGGAGATGGCCGCCGAGGCCGGAATCTCCGACCCGGAGGGACGCAGCCTGTCGGCGACGTTCGCCGATTTCGACAATGACGGGCGGTCCGATCTCTACGTCGCCAACGACGTGTCCGAAGGGGCGCTCTACGTCAACGCGGGCGGCGGCCTGTTCGCCGAACGGGGGCACGACGCGCACGTCGCCGACTACCGCGGCGCGATGGGGATCGCGGTCGGCGACGTCGACGGCGACGGCGCGCTCGACATGTTCGTCACCCACTGGATCGCGGAAGCGAACGCGCTTTACCTCAACCGGCTCTTCGCCGGGCCCTCGCGGCGGCTCGACTTCGAGGACGCGGCGGAGCGTTTCGGGCTCGGCGAGATCTCGACCGACGACATCGCCTGGGGCGCCGCCTTCCTCGACGTCGACGGCGACGGTTTCCCGGATCTCGCCGTGGCGAACGGCTCGACGTTCGAGGACGCCGCCGACCGTCGCCGGCTCGTCCCGATGCCGATGCGACTGTTCCGGAACCTCGGCGGCCGGAGGTTCACCGACGTCGCTCCGGCTTCCGGCGAGGTCTGGACCACCCCACGGGTGCATCGCGGCCTCGCCGTGGCGGACGTGGACGGAGACCTCCGGCAGGAGATCGCCGTGGTCGTCCACGGCGGAGAATTGATCCTCCTGAAGGCGGCCGGGGGGCCCGCGAACCACCGAATCGCGTTTCGACTGGAGGGAACGCGGTCGAACCGGTCGGCGTACGGCGCCCGGGTCACGCTGCTCGCCGCGGGGAGGACGCAGATTCGCGAGATCGGCGCGGGGTCTTCCTATCTTTCCCAGAACGCCCCGGAGGCCGTCTTCGGCCTCGGCGCGGCGGCGAGCGCCGACCGGGTCACGGTCCGGTGGCCGTCCGGCGCCGCGCAGACGTTCACGGACCTCGCCGCCGATCGCGCGTACCGGCTCAAGGAAGGGCGGGGGGCGCCCGAGGCGATCCCGGGAGGGCGGGGCGGCGAACTGGCCTTCTGGGACGCCTACGCGCGGGCGCGGGACCGCGCGGGCCGCGGAGATGCGGTCGGCGCGATCGCGGGCTACCGCGAGGCGCTGGCCGTGAACCCGAGGCACGAGGACAGCCTCTATGCGCTCGGGAACCTCCTCCTCGAGAGCGGCGACCGGTCCGGCGCCCGAAAAGCGTTCGAGACGCTCGCGGCGTTCGCCCCGCGGAGCGCCCGAATGCACGGGGCGCTCGGCGACCTGCTTGCCGAAGAGGCCGCCGGGAGCGGCGCCGGGTTCGACGCGGCAAGAACGCATTACCGCGCCGCCGGCGAGTTGAACGGCGAAGAGACGGGCTGGGTACTCCGGACGGGGGAGATTTCGCTCGCCGAGGGGAAGACCCGGGACGCGGCGGTCGCGTTCCGGAACGTCCTCTCGACGAATCCCCGCTCGTTCGAAGCGCTCTATCTCTCCGGTTTTCTCGCGTACCGCCGGGGCGATCTCACCGAAGCCGGGCGCCTTCATGCGCACGCCTTCGCGGCGATCCCCCTTCCGGCCGGGCCGGCGTCGGCCGAGGGGGACGCGCGCCGCGCGGGATCCGCGCTTCCGCGGCGGGGCGTCTTCGCCGCGCACTGGAGACGCCTGGCATCGGGTCCGATGACGATGGAAGAAGCCTACGCGGACCTGTCGCGGCGGATCGGGAAACCTTCCCGCTGAGACCGAGTCGCCTTCGACCCGGAACCGCTACCGGTGGGCGGGCGCCGCGCCGAGTTCGTCGGCCCGCACGCGGCCGAGGCATTCCTGACCGCACCCGCGGTTCTCGGGCCAGAGCGAGCACTCCGCGACCCGGAGCGGCAGGCGGTCGAACGCCGAGCCGATCGCGATCGAAAGCGCGTCGACCCGAACGCCCGCCGGCCCCCCCGTGCGCGGGCAGAGGAGCGAGCGGGTCCCTCGAAATCGCCGGTAGGCGCCCACGGCGACCGGCAGGGCGACCAGCAGCAGCCCCGCGCCGACGACTCCCACGATCTCCCAGGCCGAACCGTTCATGACCGCCTCCTTCGCTCCGCGGCTCGCGCCGCGATCTCGAGGTCCGACTTCAGCGCTTCGGGTGCTCGCTCTCCGCCGGCGCGGAACCGGCATCGAACAGCGACTCCGCCGCATGGACGTACTCGACGTAGGCGCGGACGTACGCGCGTCCCGCCGCCACGCTCTCCGACGCATGCCGTCGCGCTTCGCGGACGCGGGCGAACCGTTCGCGGAGGAAGGCGGCGTCGCGGTCCGTGACGAGGCGGACGAGATCGTCGGCCGACCCGGTCTCGAGCGATCGGTCCGCGGCCCGCACCGCGGGAGAGACTTCCGTCCCGGCTGCCTTGACGCCCGTGAACGGCTCGCCTTCGGAGGCGCGATGCAGGCGCACGACGGTCTCGAAAAACGAACGATCGGCCAGGGCCTCGGCGGCCGGCCCGAGTCGCCGCACGACGGATACTTCGTCGAATGCGCGCCGGACCTCCGCCTCGCTCGCCGGAGCCACCCACTTCAGCACCGGATCGACCGCGCCCGACTCGAGCGCGGCGCGCGCGTCGGCGACGACGGGACCATCCAGCGTGTCGCAGTGGGCGGCGGCGGGACGGGCGGTCGCGACGGCCGCGAGGAAGAACGCCGCGATCGCGACGCGGAGCGGGGAGCGGAGCATCGGCTCCCTCCTTCTCATGCCGCGCGCGGCTTCCGCTTCCACGCGATGTAGGGACGCGCGAGCGTCCGCATCGCGGCGAGCTTGGCTTCGTAGAACCGGGTCCCGAGCGTCGGCGGAACGAGGTCGGCGGCCTCTTCCGGCTGCACGACGAGAGAAACCTCGATCGGAAGGATGCCGACGGGAAGGCCGGTTCGCCGGCATGCCTCGTACAGGTACGCGAAGACCTCTTTCATCGCTGCCGGTTCCGGCGACGGGACGTCCTGCATCTCGCTGTCGACGGTCGGCCGGAAGATGCAGACCGTGGGGAACGCGCCGGCGTCGACGATCCGGTCGATGCCGCGTTTCGTCGCTTCGATCGGCTCGACGCCCGCGATGATCTCTCCCGAAACCCGGCCGGCTCCGAGCTTCTTTGCCGCGTATTCCATCGCGTCGAAGAAGCCCTGCTGCCCGACGGTGTCGGCCTTGCCCGGGCAGAGCCGGGCGAACCATTCGGGGTCCTCGAACTCGTAGCAGAAGGAGAAGTGGTCGGCACCGGCGTCGATGAGCGCGTCGTACTCCCCGAACTTGCGCTTCGGGACCGGGTGGGCCTGGACGCCGATGAATCCGCCGACGCGCTCCCGAACGGCCTTCACGAACGGCTCGCATTGCCGCAGGCCGTGGATCGGCTCGAGCTTGTCGACGTCCTCGAAGTGGTAGCCGGTGTTGAAGTGCGTGAAGATCGAACCCGATTCGTCGCGGGCCGCGAGGGCGACCTCGACGACGTCCTCCACCTTCTTGCGCGACTGCTCGACGACGCCGACGTTCTTTCCGGTCGTGCAGAACTTGCAGGCCCGGGAGGGGGTCGACGCCCAGTAGAGGCAGGAGTTCGAGACGTAGACGCCGAGGTAGTTCCCCTGGAGAACGCCGATGCGGGACATCTCGACGCCGGTCTCCGTCCGGCGGGAGTACCACCCGGGCTCCGGAGGGATCTCGACGGGGTAATGCATCCCCGAGCGGACGTCCTCGACGAAGTAGCTCCCGGCGCGCTGCAGGAGAAAAGGGGAAGCCTGTGCGAAAGGCTCGACGACGGGAGCGTTCATCCAGATGTTCTTCCGGGGCGACGGCAGGACGAGCTCGAGCCCCGACCCGAGGCCGGCGCGCGTCCGGGCGATCCGCCGGGCGTCCTCGTCGGTGTGGCACGACGGGTCGATCCGGACTCCCCGGCAGAAGAGTTCGATCTCGAGTTCCACGGGTGACAGCATGGGTTCCCTCCCTCTCTCTGCCCGCAGCGTAGGCGGACCGCCGCTTTCCCGCCATGATGCAAATCATCCAGAACGCCCGAAAAACCCGCGTTTCTTATGACGGAAATCATGGGGCGCCCGGCGGGGCCGCCCTACGCTCGCGGCATGAAACAGAACACGAGCGGAGGATGTATGCGGAGAGCTTCCCGGACGATTCCCGCCGCCCTTCTGGCCGCGGCGCTCGGCGCCGCCGGCTGCGCGCGGAAGGCGGCCACGGCCGGACCGGGGTCCCTGACGCCCGCCTTCCTGGACGTGGCGGTCGCGAAGCGCCCGCCGGTCTCGCCGGCCACGATCGCGCGGGGCCGGACGGTCTACCTCGCCAATTGCGTCCAGTGCCACGGCGAGGACGGCGCGGGCGACGGCTTCGGCGCGCCGTTCCTGGTGCCGCCGCCGCGCGACTTCACGACCGCCGAGTTCAAGTTCCGGACGACGGCGGCGGGGGAACTCCCGACGGACGAAGACCTCTTCCGAACGATCTCGCGCGGCGCGTCCGGGACCGGGATGCCGCCGTGGGCCTACCTGCTCCCGGCGGAAGACCGCTGGGCGCTCGTCGACTACGTCAAGACCTTCTCGCCGCGCTTCAACGGGGCCGCCGCGCGGACGATGGCGGCGATCCCGCCGCCGCCGTCCTCCGAGGACGCGGCCCGGGGAAAGCTCGTGTACCAGCAGATGCAGTGCGCGAAGTGCCACGGCGACGACGGGCGCGGCGACGGACCTTCGGCGCTGACGCTCCAGGATGCGAAGGGGCGGCACATCAACTCGCGCGACTTCACGACGCCCGGCGCCTTCCGAACCGGATGGACCGACCGGGAGATCGTCCGCACGTTCCAGACGGGGCTGAACGGCACCCCGATGCCTTCCTACGCCGGGCTGATGACGCCGCAGCAGGCCTACGACCTCGCCGCGTACGTGAGGAGCTTCGCCGGGCCGGGATCCGGCAACCAGAAGCGCCAGACCGCCCGCGGGATGGAGGGGGTCGGAGCGCCGTCGCGCGTGATCGAGCTCCGCGAGCACGCGTGGCGGTACGAGCCCGCCGAGATCCGCGTCCGGAGAGGCGAGGTCGTCCAGATCCGCTTCTCGGCGACCGACAACGGGCTGGGCGCCGGCCACGGCTTCGCGATCGACGGCTACGACCAGCAGGTGTTCATCAACGGCGCGATGGTCGGCTCGCCGCAGACGGTCACGTTCAAGATCGACGAGCCGGGGACCTACCGCTACTACTGCGCGACCCAGTGCAGCACGACGGAGCTCCATCCGAAGATGCACGGAACGCTGATCGTCGAATGATCGATCGTCGAAAGGAAAGAGGAAGAACATGAATCGGAAATCCCTTCTCCTGGTCCTGGTGGCGGTCGCGGGGACGATCGCCTTCATGCGGACGGTCGGATGCGGCTCGGCGCGGACGGCCCGATCCCTCGCGGCGGACAAGGTCTACGTCCCGCCCGGCGAGCACGACAAGTACTACGCCTTCCTCTCCGGAGGGCAGAGCGGCTCGGTGTTCGTCGTCGGGATTCCCTCCTGCCGGCTCATCCGGGAAATCCCGGTCTTCGAGCCCCGGGCGGCGTACGGCTACGCCGTCCACGACGGCGATCCGCGTCGGCAGCAGCTGATCGATACCGGCGGCCTCTGGGGCGACACGCATCACCCGGCGCTCTCCGAGACGAACGGCGTGTACGACGGGCGCTATCTCTGGATCAACGACCTTTCGAACGCGCGGCTCGCCCGGGTCCGGCTCGACTACTTCGAAGCGGACAAGATCGTGAAGATCCCGAATCTCCAGGGGGCCCACGGCATCGCCGTCGTCTCTCCCGATACGAAGTACATCGTGGTCAACGGCGAGTTCGAGCAGCCGACCGACGGGATGGTGACGAACCCGGCGCCGTACACGTCGGTCGTCGCCTTCGTCGAGCCGAACACGATGGAGGTCCGGTTCGAGGTCCGGGTACCCGGAAACATCGACATCGCCGACACGTCCAAGGACGGGCGCTATTCCTTCTCGACCGTCTACAACCTCGAGCAGGGGAAGGACATGGGCGGCATGATCCAGTTCGACCGCGACGCCGTCGCCGCGATCGACATTCCCCTGGCGGAGAAGAACGCGGCCGCCGGGAAGGGTCACGTCCGCAACGGCGTGCCGATCCTGGAGCCCTCGGAGAATCCGGGCGTCCTGACGCTCATCCCCGTCCCGAAGAACCCGCACGGCGTCAACGTCACGCCCGACGGGAAATACGCGATCGCCGCCGGCAAGCTCTCCCCGACCGTGACGATCATCGACGCCCGCACGTTGAAGATCGTCGCGGAGCCCGAGGTCGGCCTCGGACCGCTCCACACGACGTTCGACGGCCGCGGCAACGCGTACACCTCGCTCTTCCTCGACAGCCAGGTCGTCAAGTGGAACATCGAGAAGGCGGTCAAGGGCGCGCCCGATTACATCGTCGACCGCATCAACGTCCATTACAACATCGGCCACCTCCAGGCGGTCGGAGGCGCGTCCATGAAGCCGGCGGGAGACTACCTGCTGGCCCTGAACAAGCTCTCCAAGGACCAGTACCTGCCGGTCGGCCCGGACATGCCCGAAGATCAGGAGCTGATCGACATCTCGGGCGAGAAGATGAAGATGCTCGCCTCGTTCCCGACTCCCCCCGAGCCGCACGACGCGGAGTTCATCGCGGCGTCCGTGCTCTCTCCGAAGGTCAAGCAGGTCTTCACGCCGGCCCCCGACGCGGTCGCCGCCGGACAGGAGAGCGTCGTCCGGACGGGGCCCCACGCCGTCACCGTCAACATGACGATGATCCGGAGCGCCTACACGCCCGACCACTTCGAGGTGAAGGAAGGCGACACCGTGACGTTCCGGCTGACGAACGTCGAGACGATGCGCGACATGATCCACGGCTTCGCTCTCCCCGACCACGACCTGAATCTGGCGCTTCCTCCCGGTGCCACGAAGACGGTCGTCGTCGCGGCCGGGAAGCCGGGGGTCTACTGGTATTACTGCACGAATTTCTGCAGCGCGCTCCATCTCGAGATGCGGGGACGCATGATCGTCCAGCCGAAGGACTCGACGGTCGCGATTCCCGACTGGAAAGCGGCGCAGAACGTCAAGGGAACGGTGCCGGGCGTGCCGTCCACCGGAGCCGGACAGTGAGGGGCGGAAGGCGCCGCTTCGCGTTCTTCGCCGCCGCCGCGCTCGCCGCCGCGGCGGCCTTCCTTCCGCTCTGGGGGTTCCGGATGTCGGCGCCGCAGTATCCGGGCGAGTCCCTCCATCTGCGGGTGACCGCCCGGGCGATCGGCGGGGACGTGCACGAGATCACGACGCTCCAGCAGTACATCGGCGTCCGGTTCCCGACGCGGCTTCCGGAGCTCCGATTCCTGGTTCCCGCCATCCTGTCGCTTTCGGCGATCTTCCTGGTCGCGGGCGTCCTCGCCGGACGGCGGGGCGGGCGCGCCGCGGGGCTGGCCTCTCTCGTCCTGGCCATCCTTTTCTTCGCGGTTTCGGCCGCCGTCCTGCAGAAGCGCCTCTACGAAGTCGGCCACGATCGCGATCCCCGCGCTCCCATCCACGCGGTCCGCGATTTCACGCCGCCGATCGTCGGCCCCACGAAGGTCGGC
>DASTIQ010000045.1 GCA_035717485.1 Thermoanaerobaculia bacterium
ATGCCCCCCGCGCCGATCGGGGAGAGGATTTCGTAGGGCCCCAGGCGCGTCCCCGCCGCGAGCGTCATGGGACGGGTCTCTCCGCCGCGAGCGTGAGCAGCCACACCGACGACCCGCCGTTGGACCGGGAATACACGAGAAAGCTCCCGTCGGGAGCGATCGACGGCTCTTCCAGGAAGAGGCCGGATTCCGGGAATTGAGTCACCTGCTGGGGCGCGCCACCGTCCGCGGCCACGCGCCAGACGTTCCGGTGACTCGGCTGGTAGTAGACCCAGCGGCCGTCCGAAGAGACGAAGGAGTGTCGCAGCCGCTCGTCCGAGGACACGAGCACCCTCGGGTCGGTTCCGCTCGACGACGTCCGCATCAACCGGTACTTCCCGTCGCCGTAATCCGTGAAGGCGATCCATTTCCCGTCGGGGGACCAGACGCCGTCGAACTTGTCCGACGGCGTCCGCGTGATCTGCCGGGTCGCGCGGGCGGCGATCGCGAACGCCAAGACCTGGGTCCACCCGCCCACCGTGTTCACATAGAGGATTTCCTTGCCGTCGGGGGAGAACGGGCCCGAGTTCGCGAAAAGGCCGCCGATCGTCGTCAGCTCTTCGCTCTGGCTTCCGTCGGGCGCGACGAGCCAGAGGGATCCTTCTCCTCCCAGGTTCCGAAGGCGGGTCACCGCGATCCGGCGCCCGTCGGGGGACCAGTGCGGCTCGTTGATGCCGAGGTCCTTGCCGGGAAGCTCGATTCTCTCGGAGCGATGCGTTTCGCGATCGTAGACCCAGAGGTCTTCCGATCCGAGGCGGTCGCTTCCGTAAGCGATCTTCTTCCCGTCCGGCGAGACGGCGGGATAGCGGTCCAGGACGTGTCCCGTGTCGAGCGGCTCCTCCGGTCCGGACGGTCCGCTCCCGTCGGGACTCAGAGGAAGGCGCGTGAGGTTCATCGACCCTTCGAGCTCCGAGACCGCGATCACGCGGCCGTCGCCGCGGATGGCGGTGTCGCGGAGGATCCCGGTCATGACGGCGATCGGCACGGGCTTGCCCGCGACCCGTCCGTCGGAAACGGCGACCGTTTCGATCCGGGTGCCGCCCGATGGCTCCTGGTTGAGGTAGACGATCCGGCCGCTCTTCGCGTCCCACGCGTGGCTCGCGGCGCGCGCGACGAGCGAGCGCGGCTTGCCGCCGGAGGACGGGACGATGAGCAACTCGCCGTCGGGAGCCGTCTCGAAACTGATCCACCTTCCGTCGGGCGAATAATGAATCCGGGTGATCTCGAACGTCGAGGCGCGGGCGGCGAGGACGGTGCGCGGAGCGCCCCCGTCGGCGGGTATCTCGATGATCGAGCGGTGCGATTCGGGTCCGCTGACATAGGCAATGCGTTTTCCCGTCGGGTCCCAGGCGGGCGAGTTGGCGTCGGGCGCGAGCCTGCGCGCCTGGCCGCCGAGCGACGGCACGACCCAGAGGTCTCCGCCGAAGACCCGGAACTGGAACCCGAAGGCGGCGCCCGTTCGGATCATCCCGGTACGGGAGGAGCGGGTGGAAACGAACGCGATCGAGTTCCCGTCGGGGGAGAAGGCCGGCTGGAAGTCCTCGCCGGGGTCGTTCGTGACGTTGATCTCGTGCCCGCCGTCGACGCGCCGGACGTAGATCTCGAAATTGCCGCTCCGGTTCGAGGCGAAGGCGAGGAGCGTGCCGTCGGGAGACCACGCCGGCCATTCGGAGATGCCGGGATCGTGGCTGAACCGCGAAACTCCCGCGAGGGCCGGGCCTGCCGCCGGGGATTTCCGCAGCGCCGCCGATCCGAGCCACCCGACGAGCGCCGCGGCGACGATCGCGGCGGCGACGAGGGGCAGGGGCCCGCGGCGCCGCGCTTCCGGCGCGGCTGAGAGGGCGCCGGAGGAGACCGCGGCCGTACTCTCGAGCGCGACGGCGATGTCGCTCGCGGTCTTGAATCGCTGATCGGGTTTCTTCTCGAGGCAATGCCGCACGATCCGGTCGAGCGCGGGCGGAACGCGCGCGCCCGCGAGATCGAGCTCCGGCGGGTCTTCGCGCAGCACCGCCGTCATCGTCTCGGCGGCCGTCTCCCGCTGGAACGCGCGTCTCCCCGAGAGCATCTCGTAGAGGACCGCGCCGAACGAGAAGAGGTCGGAGCGGTGATCGACGGCGAGTCCCTTCACCTGCTCCGGCGACATGTAGCCGACCGTCCCCATCACCGTGCCCGGCTCCGTGAACGCCGAGACGGTCGGGGAGTGGGTCTCGTCGGCCGGCGTCGAACGGTTGGCCGCCGGCTTCGCGAGTCCGAAATCGAGGATCTTGACGCGCCCGTCGTTCGTCACGAAGACGTTGTCGGGCTTCAGATCGCGATGGACGATTCCCCGCGCGTGCGCCGCCGAAAGGCCCGCGCAGATCTGGCGGGCGACGTCGAGCGCGCGGCGCGCCGGCATGGACCCGTCCGCGAGCGTTTCGCGCAGCGTCTCTCCCTCGAGGAGCTCCGTGACGGCGTACGCGGTCCCGTCATGGTCGCCGAAGTCGTGAATCGAGAGGATGTTCGGGTGGTTCAGCGCCGCGACCGCGTGCGCCTCCCGCTCGAATCGCGCGAGCGCGTCGGTGTCTTTGGCGAGCGATTCGGGGAGGACCTTGATCGCGACGTCGCGGTGGAGCTTCGTGTCCTTCGCCTTGTAGACCTCACCCATGCCGCCCGCGCCGATCGGGAAGAGGATTTCGTAGGAACCCAGGCGCGTCCCCGCCGCGAGCGTCACCGGGGACCTCTCGTGCGCGCGGGCCCGCTCGCGCCGCGCGACGTCTCGCCATGGAGGAGTCCCCGCCGCCGTCTCATCGCGCGAGGTCCTTCAGACCTTCCGTGCCATGGAGGATCACGTCGATCCGCGCAGCGGCATCCGCCGAAGACGTCTTCTTGCGGATGATGTAGAAGCGCTTTCCGTCGGGGGCGACCTCGTAGTTGTTCGTGTACTCGGAGCCGCCGGGGTTTTCGATCGTGAAGAGCGGCCGACCGTCGCCATACGAGAACGTCGGCGACGTCCGAACCGGCACCGCCGTCATCGTGTAACCGGAGAGGTAGAAGAGCTCGGTGCCGTCGGCCGACCAGCGCGGCCGGAATCCCCCGTCGCGGGAGACCTGCCACCGACCGGAAAGGGTCGGATACGCCTGGACGTAGACCTGCTGCCCGCGCTCGTACTCGCCGGTATAGGCGACCCAGCGTCCGTCGGGCGAGATCACGGCGTTCATCTCCGGCGCTTCCGTCGCGAGGAAAGGCGTGACCGCGTGCGATCCGGACATCGTGATCGCGTCGACGTCGGCCCGATGGCCGGTGAGGCCGTATCGCGTCACGAGGAGCGTGGCACCTGCGGGGTCGAACGAATCGACCGAGATCGGGACGCTGTCGGTGAACTGGCAGAGCGTCTCCCGGACGCCGCGCCCGTCGGCGGCGGTCCGGAACAGCGCGTCGCCGGCCGTCGGGGAATACACCAGAGACTTCCCGTCCGGCGCCCACCGCGACGAGCCGGCTTTGCCGTCGGAGGTGAGCTGCAGCGCGTTTCCGTCGCCGATGTCGACGATCCAGATGTTGGTGTTGCGTCCCCCGCCCGGACCTTCCGCGATCGCGAGCCGGCGGCCGTCGGGCGAGAGCGCGAGGCTGTCGTACTGCCCGGGCGGGATCGCCGTGGGCGAGACCTTGCCCGTCCGGTCGATCGCCGCGATCTCGTCGGTGGCGCGCATCGAGAGGCCGAAGATCGCGGCGAGCGTGCCGTTCCTGGCGACGGCGACGAATACGACGCCGCTCCGCGGATCCCCCCCGATGCCGCGAATGACCGGCACGGGGGCATCCCGGATCTCCGCGCCTTCCGCGGCGTGCGCCCGCAGCAGATCCCCCGCGCGCCCGAGCAGGTATTCGTCGTGTCCGAGGCAGCGGAGGAAGCTCGCGCCGCGGTAGACGACCCGGCGATCCCGGCCGCCGATCGTCACCGCGTCGATCCGGGCGTCGTCGTAATCCCCCGGCTTGTCGCGCGTGCCGACCGTGAAGAAGACGGTCTTCCCGTCCGGCGAGATCTGCGGCCAGCGGTGCGTCCGCTCTCCGGCCGCGTCGTCCAGCGTCGTGAGCGGCTTCGGGGAGCCGCCCGCGGCCGGAACGGTCCAGAGCCCCGAGTTCACCGTCGGGGAGAAGACGATCGTTCCGTCGGCGCCCCAGGCCGTTCCGCGGCACCCGGCATCCTCCGCGAGATCGACCGGCGTGCCGCCGCCGACCGCGATCCTCCGGAGCTTGCCGCCGCCGCAGAACACGAGCGATTCGCCGTCCGGCGAGAAGGCAGGATCGAACCCGTCGTCCGTGCCCCGGATCGGCTGAGCCTCGTCGCCCCCGATCGGGCGCCGGTAGAGCATCGCCGCGTCCTTCGAGCGGCCGCGAAAGACCACGACGTTCCCGTCGGGGGAGATGGCGACGATCTGGGCCTGGTTCGGCGTGTCGGCGTCGAGGCGCACGCCGGCAGGGAGCGAGATCGAGAGCCTCGCGATTTCCGGGCGGGGAGCACGGGATTTCCAGACGGCGAACGCCGCGGCGGCGACGGCGGCCGCCGCGATCCCCCACGGAAGCCGCGCCGCGCGACGCCGGGGCGGTTCCGGTGCGGCCCGCCCGGCGGCCGCAGGCTCCGGTTCTCCGGCCTCGTCGAGCTCGATCCTCGCGTCCGCGGCGTCGTGCAGCCGGTTCCGCGGATCGCGCTCGAGGCAGCGGGCGAGGAGCCGCCGCACCGCGGGAGGGGTCCCGGCGGGGAGCGCGCTCCAGTCGATTTCCTGCCGGAGAACGGCGGCGAGCGTGTCGGAAACGGTTTCGCCGGCGAAGAGACGGCCGCCGGTCAGCATCTCCCACAGGACGACGCCGAACGCCCAGATATCCGCGCGGCGGTCGGCGGTCTTCCCGCGGGCCTGTTCCGGGCTCATGTACGCGGCGGTTCCGAGAATCATGCCCGCCTGCGTGCCGATCGAGAGCGTCGGCGAATGCGAGAGATCGGGAGAAGAGGACCCGGCTGCCGGATCGAGCGCCTTCGCGAGGCCGAAATCGAGGACCTTCACGTTGCCCGCCCCGTCGATCTTGATGTTGGCGGGCTTCAGGTCCCGGTGGACGATCCCCTTGTCGTGGGCGGCCTCGAGCGCTTCCGCGATCTGCCGCGCGATCGGCAGCGTTTCCTCGACGGGAACCGGTCCCGCTTCGATCCGGTCCTGGAGCGTCGGGCCCTCGACGAGTTCGAGGACGAGCGCTTTGGCGTTGGTCGAATCCTCGACGCCGTGGATTCCGGCGATGTTCGGGTGGTTGAGCGACGCGAGCACCCGCGCTTCCCGCTCGAAGCGCGCGAGACGTTCCGGGTCGGCGGCGAGCGATTCGGGGAGGACCTTGATCGCGACGTCGCGGTGGAGCTTGGTGTCCTTCGCCCGGTAGACTTCTCCCATGCCCCCCGCGCCGAGCGGGGAGAGAATCTCGTAAGAACCGAGGCGGGTGCCGCTGGCGAGACTCATCGCAAACCCGAAGTCCGCCGTCGGTTTCCGAAACCCCGGCGAAGGAGGAGTGAAGGGGGACGTGTCGCGCCGTACCCGCCTTTGCCGGCGCTTCGGCGCGGCGGATCGCCCATCCCTCCCGCGTCGAGCGGAGCGAGGACGTCGTCGGAGCCGAGGCGGGTCGCGTCTGCAAGAGTCACGAGCACCCTATTTTCTCGCGGCCGCGTTCCAGTCGAGGACGACGGTCATCGGCACGGCGACGCCCGCGTTGCCCGATCCCATGATCAAAAGCCGCTTTCCGTCGGGAGCGAGAAGGTATCGGTTTCGCGCGCGGCCGGCCGCGAGCGAGAAGGGAAAGAGCGCCTGCGGAACGCCCGCATCGAAATCGGCGCCGATTTTCACGTCCACCCGCATGAGTTTGGCGTCCCGCGAGACGTAATAGAGATCGTGCCCGTCGGGGCTCCAGACGGGCTGAGCGCCTCCGGCCGTGGAGATCTGCCACTTCCGGCCCGGCTCCGGGAACGCCTGGACGTAGACTTCTACGCGTCCCGATTCGTTGGATTGGAACGCCAGCCAGCGGCCGTCGGGCGAGAACGACCCCCCGAACGTCGAGAACGCGGAGGGGGAATAGACCTTGCCGACACCTCCCGTGGCGAGATCGGTCACGAAATGGGCGAAGACCGCGGTGCCCGCGCCCTCGTTCTGCTGGGCGGCGTAGAGCAGGCGGCGGCCATCCGGCGAGATCGCGATCGCCAGCTCGGTCAGGGCGGCGGGGACGAGGACCTTCTCGTCGGGCGAGTCGAGGGATTTCGAAATGATCGCCCACTTGCCGCCTCCCTCGTCGCGCGAGAAAAGAAGGCGCTTCCCGTCGGGAGTGAAGAGCGGGGCATAGTCGGGCTTCGCGTCCGTCGTGAACCGGGAGCTCACCCCGCGCTTCAGGTCTCGCAGCCAGATGTTCTGGCTCTTCCCTTCGGCGTTGTCGACGGCGAGCCACCGCCCATCGGGGGAGAGCGCCGGGTTGCGCCCGGTTCCGAGATCCGTTTCCGAATCCAGATGGCCGTTCGAAAGGTCGACCCAGGCCAGGCTGTTCTTCTCCGACTGCCCGGCGCGATAGACGAGCACGCCATTGCGCGAAGCCGAGAAGTCCGCCTGCCCGGCATTGTAGATACCGACGCCCTCCGCAACGGGAATCGGGTCGCCCCGCAGCTTCCCCGAGGAGGGATCGACCTTCTGCGCGATGAGCGTGTTTTCCCGAACGAACAGGAGCTCGTCGGGAGGAGCGAGCTCGACGCGCGAGAGGCCGCTCACCACCCGATGGACTCCGCCGCCTCCGAGCTCCGCGATCCAGACGCCGTTGTCGGCCTCCTTGCCGCCGTCGTTGATGAAGAGGAACCTCTTTCCGCCCGGAAGGAATTGCGGCCATGCGACGCCGGTCAGGCCTCTGGCGTTTCCCGCGACTTCGATCTTGGGAATCCCGCCGTCGGCAGACACCCGTCGGATGGGGTCGCCCGACGAGCCGTCGAAGAGGATCGTTCCGTCTTCGCTCCAGGTGCCGTCGCCGGGCGTCGGGCTGTCGCAGATCTTCTGCGGCGGGCCGCCGTCGACCGGGATCTTCATCATCTTGTTGCCGACGAAGTAGCCGATCTGGCGGCTGTCGGGGGACCAGAACGGCCGCACCAGCGTCGTCGCGCCCTCCGTTCCCGCGAGCGGCCGCGCCTCGATCGCATCGAGGGAACGCACCCAGATTTCGCTCTTTCCCTGCGCGTCGGTTCCGGCGAAGGCGATCTGCCGCCCGTCCGGGGAGACTTTCGGGGCGCCCATCACGGCGACACGGGAGGGTTGCATGATCTCGAAGCGCATGACGCGCTTCGGGGCAGGCATGCGGAGAACGAAGCCGATGCCGAGCGCGACCGCCGCCGCGGTGGCGGCGGCCGCGATCGTCCACGCGGTCCGTTCGCGGCTCCGTCGGCGCGCCACGACGACGGCGGGCGCCCCGGCCTGCGATCCTCCCTCGGCGATCCACTGGAGCTGGAGCTTGACGTCGTGCGCGGTCTGGAACCGGTCCTCCGGGTCCTTCGCGAGGCACGTGCGCACGACGCGATTCAGCGCCGGCGGCACCATCGGTGCGACCGACGAGATGGGTGCCGGCTCCTCTCGCATGATCGAGGAGATGAGCGACGCCTGACTCTTGCCGGTGAACGCTTTCCGGCCGGTCGCCATCTCGTAGAGCACCGCGCCGAACGCGAAGATGTCGGAGCGC
>DASTIQ010000046.1 GCA_035717485.1 Thermoanaerobaculia bacterium
GGTATCTCGAACTGTGCCGGAAATTCTGGAAGATGGACCACGGACAGCTCGACCGATGGGCGAAGGAGATCCGGGAGGGAGCCACGCCTGCGTTCGGAGCGAATCTCTTCTATTGATCCGGCCCGTTCGGGAGCGGGGGTCTTCGGTCGGCCGAATTCGTCCGTGTCACGGCGCGGATCGACGCGCGATAGGATTCGCTCGATGAAGGGCTTGATACTGGCCGGCGGCAAAGGCACTCGTCTGCGCCCGCTCACGCACACCTCGGCCAAGCAGCTCGTCCCGGTCGCCAACAAACCCGTTCTTTTCTACGGGATCGAGTCGATCGCGGCGGCCGGCATCACCGACATCGGGATCGTCGTGGGGGACACGCGGGACGAGGTCAAGGCCGCCGTCGGCGACGGATCCCGCTTCGGCGTCCGGGTGACGTACCTCGAGCAGGACGCGCCGCGGGGGCTCGCGCACGCCGTGCTGATTTCCGAGAAGTTCCTCGCCGGGGACTCCTTCGTCATGTATCTCGGAGACAACCTGATCGCGAGCGGCATCTCCTCGCTCGTCGACGAATACCGGCGGCTCCAGTGCAATTGCCAGATCCTGCTCGCGCGCGTGCCGAATCCGTCGTCGTTCGGGGTCGCGGAGCTCGACGGCGGGAAGGTCGTGCGGCTGTCCGAGAAGCCGGCGGAGCCGAAATCCGATCTGGCGCTCGTCGGCGTGTACATGTTCGACCCGACCGTGTTCGAGGCGGTCCATGCGATCCGCCCGTCCTCCCGCAACGAACTCGAGATCACCGATGCGATCCAGTGGCTCGTCGACCACGGCCGATCGGTCCACGCGCATCTCGTCACCGGCTGGTGGAAGGACACGGGGAAGGTCGAGGACATGCTCGAGGCGAACCGCATCATCCTCGACACGTTCCAGCCGAAGATCCCCGCCGGGCTGGACGGCGGCTCGCGCGTCGAGGGAAAGGTGGTCTTCGAAGGAGGAGCGGTGCTCGCCAACGCGGTCGTTCGGGGCCCCTGCGTCATCGGCCGGGGCGCCACGATCGAGAATGCCTACGTCGGACCGTACACCGCGATCGGCGCCGGTTGCAGGATCGTCAACTGCGAGATCGAAAATTCGATCGTCTGGGAGCAGTCCGAGATCCGGGACATCCCGGTGCGGATCGCCGATTCCCTGATCGGCCGGGGCGTGAAGATCCACCGGGGCCAGCTCCGCCCGAAAGTCCACCGATTCACGGTCGGCGACGACTCGGAGATCGGGATCGTATGAGGCGGATTCTCGTCACCGGCGGATGCGGATTCATCGGGAGCGCGTTCGTCCGGCGGGTCCTCGGCGGCGGCGGCGGCGTGTCGGTCGTCAATCTCGACAAGCTGACGTACGCCGGCAATCCGCGGAACGTCGAAGAGGTCGCCGGCTCGCCCTCCTACCGGTTCGTCCACGGCGACATCTGCGACGCGAAGGCGGTCGCCGACGCGATGGCGGGATGCGACGTCGTCGTCAACTTCGCCGCGGAGACCCACGTCGACCGGTCGCTCCTCGGCGACGCCTCGTTCATCGACACCGACGTCAAGGGCGTCTTCGTGCTTCTCGAGGAGGCGAAGCGGCGCGGCGTCTCGAAGTTCGTCCAGATCTCGACGGACGAGGTCTACGGCTCGATCGACTCGGGCGCGTTCACGGAGGACGCTGCGCTCACGCCTCGGAATCCCTATTCGGCGTCGAAGGCGGGCGGGGACCGCCTCGCGTATTCCTACTGGGCGTCCTACGGCGTTCCGGTCGTGATCACCCGCGCGTCGAACAACTACGGGCCGTACCAATACCCCGAGAAGCTCATCCCGCTGTTCGTCACGAACGCGCTCGACGACCTGCCGCTCCCGCTCTATGGAGACGGGAAGAACGTCCGCGACTGGCTCTACGTCGACGACCACGCGGAGGCGATCGAATTCCTGATCGACCCCGGAGCGCCCGGCGAGGTCTACAACGTCGCGGGCGGAAACGAATGCGAGAACGTCGAGATCACGAAGAAGATCCTCGCGCTCCTCGGAAAGCCGCAGACGCTCATTCGGCCCGTCGCCGACCGCGTCGGGCACGACCGGCGCTATTCGCTCGACGCCGGAAAGCTCGCGCGACTCGGCTTCCGGCCACGGGCGACGTTCGACGATGCGCTCGCTTCGACGATCGACTGGTACGTGGCGCATCCCGACTGGTGGCGCCCGATCAAGGAGCACGATCCGCACTATCGCGACTTCTACAAGACCCAGTACCACGAACGGCTCGGGTCGTGAGCCCGGTCGCGGGTCTCGGGTCGGCGGGTCGCGAGTCGCCGCACCCACCGCGAGCCCGGTGACCGTCCGTCGATGAGGAAGGTTCTCGTCACCGGCGGCGGCGGCATGCTCGCACGCGACCTCCGGGCCGTCCTCGGCGCTCGGGCGGGCGAGTTCCAGGTCGTCGCGCCCGCGCACGGCCAGCTCGACGTGACGAACGCCGATCACGTGCGCGGCGTGATGGCGAGCTTCCGCCCGGCGATCGTCTTCAACTGCGCCGCCTTCACGAAGGTCGACCTCTGCGAAACGGATCCGGCGGCGCGGGCCGTCAACGCCGACGCGGTCGCGACGATCGCGGGGGCCTGCGCGAAGGCCGGCGCGCGGCTCGTCCACGTCTCGACGGACTTCGTGTTCGACGGGAGGAAGGGAACGCCGTACGTCGAGGAGGATCGCCCCGCGCCGCTCTCCGCCTACGGCCGCACGAAGCGCGAAGGGGAGGAGCGCGCGCTCGAAGCCCCCGGCGCCCTCGTCGTCCGCGCGTCCTGGCTCTTCGGGAGCCACGGCCCGAACTTCGTCGAGGCGATGCTGAAGCAGGCCGAGTCCGGGAAGAAGGAGGTCCGCGTCGTCTCGGACCAGGTCGGCCGCCCGACCGCGACGACGGATCTGGCGGAGGCGCTCGTCGCGCTGGCGGACGCGAACGCCTCCGGAATCGTGCATTATGCGAACCGCGGCGAAGTCTCCTGGAACGAATTCGCGCGCGAGATCTATCGCCGGGCGGGATTCGCGGACGTCGAGGTCCGCCCGATCACGTCGGCGGAGCTCGACCGGCCCGCCATCCGCCCCGCCTATTCGGTTCTGTCGACGGAGAAGTACGAGCGGCTGACCGGGACGACGCCGCGCGATTTCCGGGAGCCGCTCGCGGAGTACCTGGCCCGGCGCGCGCGACCCTGAAGCCTCCTGTCCGCATGTTAGATTCCCCGCCCATGTCCTCCCCGGAGCGGATTTCCCGCGGCGAGTGGCGCCGGAAGGCCGTTCACGCGGGCATGGGGCTCTTCGGGCTCCTCCTCCGGTGGCTCTCGTGGCCGGTTGCCGCGCTCTGCGCGGCCGGAGCGCTCCTCTTCAACCTGTTCGCGCTTCCCGTCTTCGGCCGCGGGATCTACCGCGACACGGCCCGCCGCCGCGACGTCGGGATCGTGGCGTATCCGGCCACCGTCCTCCTCGTCATCCTTCTCCTCCGCCACGCGCTCCCCGCCGCGGCCGCGATCTGGGGAATGATGGCGCTCGGCGATCCGGCCGCGTCGATCGCGGGCCGGACCGTCGGCGGCCCGGCGCTCCCGTGGAACCGGAAGAAGACGTGGACCGGCTCGGCGGCGTACGCCGTTCTCGGCGCGGTCGGCGGCTCGCTGTCGATGACGTTCACGGGTCGCGTCGCCGTCGGGTACGCGTTTTCGGCATTCGCCGCGTTCGCCCTTCTCGGCGCCTTCGTCGAGTCGCTCGAGACCGGGCTCGACGACAACGTCTTGCCCGGGATCGCGGTGGCGTTCGCGTGGGCTTCGTTCCACATGGGGCCGCTCGCCGGCGCGGCCGGACCGGCCGTCGTCTCGGGGGGCGCCCGCGTCGCGCTCGCGACCGCCCTCGCGGTCAATGCCGCGATCGCGCTCCTCTCGATTCCCCTCCGGCTCGTCGCCCTGTCCGGCTCGATCGCCGGCTTCATCGCCGGTTCCGCCATCCTCCATTTCGGAGGGTGGGGCGCCTACGCGGTCCTCTGGACGTTCTTCCTCTTCGGGACCCTCGCGTCGAAGTTCGGCTACGCCCGCAAGGAGAGACTCGGCACCGCGCAGGCCAATCGCGCGCGCCGCGGCGCCCGGCACGTCTGGGCGAACGTCTCCGTCGGCGCCGGGGTGGCGCTCGCGATGCGCGCGCGCGTCGTCGCGTCGTCCGTGCCGGTTCTCCCCCTCGCCCTGGCGGGGTCGTTCGCGGCGGCGCTCGCCGACACGTTCGGAACGGAGCTCGGGACGCTCTACGGCCGGCGGCCGTTTCTCCTCTCGACGATGAAACGCGTGCCGCCGGGGACCCGCGGAGCGGTCTCGGGCGCGGGCGTCCTCGGAGGCGTGCTCGGCGCTCTGCTCGTGGGGGGCGCGGGCGCGGCGGCCGGGCTCTACGCTCCGCGGTGGATCTGGATCGTCGCCATCGCGGGGGTGGCCGGGTCTCTCGCGGAATCGCTCCTCATCGACCTCTCGGCCCGCCGCGGCGCCGTCGTCGATCACGAGTTCTGCAACGCTTTCAACACGGTCGTCGGCGCGGCGGCGGCCTGGGAAATCGCGGCATCGATCGCGCTCGGCCGTCTCTACGTTCCCTTCGGCAACGTCTGGGGGATCTCGTGAGCGCCGAGGCGGGCTCCCGCCGCTCGCCGTTCGCCGCCCAGGTCGCCCTCTGGCGGCCGTTCACGCTGCTGCCGCCCCTCCTCGGGATCCTCTCGGGCGCGATCTGCGCGTACGGTTCGGCGCACAATCCCGACCCGGCCCGCCGCCTCGGCTGGGCGGTCGCCCTGACGGTCGCGCTGGGATCGCTCGGAGCCTCGGCGATGAATGCCGCCTCGAACATCATCAATCAGATCGCCGACTTCGAGATCGACCGCGAGAACAAGCCGGGACGGCCGCTCGTCACGGGCGAAGTGTCGTTTCGATCCGCCTGGGTCGTGGCCGCGATCCTCTATGCCTTCTCCCTCCTGCCGACCTGGTTCGTCGTTCCCTATCCGCGCACGAGCTTCCACGAGCGCCTCACGGCCCCTCTCCTCGACCACGCCTGCTTCTTCATCTACGCCGCGGGCGCGCTCGCGACCTTCGTGTATTCCTTTCCCGCGTTCGGGCGCAGCAAGCGCCACTGGTTCTGGGCGAATTTCACGATCGCCTCGACGCGGGGCTGCCTGCTGAAAGTGGCGGGATGGTCCTTCCTCGCCCGCGTGAACGCGTGGGAGGCCTGGGCGATCGGCGGCGTGATGGGCTTCTATCTCCTCGGCGCGACCTCCACGAAGGACTTCTCCGACATGAAGGGCGACGCGCTTCACGGCTGCCGGACGCTTCCGGTCCGCTTCGGCGTGCGCCGGGCCGCCCGGATCATGGCGCCGTTCTTCGTCCTGCCGTGGGTGGCCCTCGGCGCCCTGACGTTCGCGCACGACCCCGCGCACCCGGCGCTTCCGCTCATGACCGGGAACCGGACGTTCCTCCTCGGGATGGGCGCGGTTCTCTCCGCCTGGGGCCTCTATGCCGCGTCCCTTCTCGTCCGCGACCCCGACGCCCTCGCGTCGACGGAGAACCATCCGGCGTGGCGCCACATGTATCTCATCCTCATGGCGGCGCAGGCGGGCTTCGCGATCGCGTATCTCGTCTGACGGCGGACGGGTCGCGGCAATTCCCTTCGCCCGGTGAAATCGACGCGGCTCCGGCAGATCGAGTCGAAGCGGCGACGAGCGCGGAGCGCTCGGCAGGGCGAACGTGGATGCGGGGCGGCAAACGGTCAGCGGCTCAGCCGCGAGCCGTGCGGCCGTCTTGGCATACATATTGTAAAATCGTCCTTCGATGACGTGGGAACGCGCCGTCCACTTCGCCGGCCCCATCGCCCTGTTTCTCATCGCGCTTCGGCCGCTCACCCGACGCCGCGGACACCACGCGGTCGACCGGCGCACGGCGTGGCTGTGCCTGCTCGGCGGAGTCGTCTGGCCCGTTTCGGCGCTCCTGCGGCTCGCATCGGGAACCGAACGGGAGCGGCTCTTCGAGTTGCTGGACAGTTTTTCGATCTTCTTCGGAGGCGTGCTCTTCGCCTACGGTTTCTGGGCGTTGCGCCGCGTCCGGTTCTCGCTCCATTCGGAAGGAAACGACTGGGCGTTGAAATACCGCAGGTCCGAGAAGCGGGCTCGGAGCCGGACCCGTCTGGAGGGTAAGTGACCCGAGGCCCGGCGGCCGTCTCTCCCCGGAAGCCCGATCCCGCCGACGTTCCCGATTACACGGCCCGCTGGAGCGCGTTCTCGCTCGCCCTCGACGAGAAGACGCTCACCACGGTCGCGCGGCAGGCCGCGGAGAGCATCCCCGAGCTCGACGACCTGACCGTCCACGTCTCCCCGGGCGAGCTGTCGGTGACCGTCGTCGTCCGGAGATTCGGCGTTCCGCTCTCCGCGCGCGCCTCGCTGTCGCAGATCCGGTTCAAGGACGGATTCCTCGCATTCGTCGTGGAGAGCGTCGACGCGCTCTCGTTCATCCCGATCCCCGACGCCCTGATCGGGCTCCTGATCGAGAAGGCTCCCGCCGGACTCCTGACCTACTACAAGGCGGACCGGATCCTCGTCGTGAACGTCAACGAGTGGATCCCGACGGGGCTCGACGTCGCGCTCGACCGGGCCGAGTTCGGGCGCGGGGAGGTGACGTTCTTCCTCACCCCCGGACGTTTCGATCTGAGCCGGATCCTCGAAAAGCGGCCGTAGCTATTCGGCCCGCAGCGTGGTCGCCGGGTCGACGCGCGCCGCCCGCCAGGCCGGAAGACCGCACGCGATCGCCGAGACGGCGCCGAGGAGCGCGATCACCCCGGCGTGCGTGACCGGGTCGAGGCGCGACACCCCGAAGAGCAGCGCGGCGATGGCGCGGGTCGAGAGGGCCGCCGCGGCGAGCCCGATCGCGATCCCGAGCCCCGCGAGCTTCATGCCCTGGCCGAGCACGAGGCTGAGGATGTCCCGCCGCGAGGCTCCGAGCGCCGCCCGCACGCCCATCTCGCGGGTGCGTTCGGCGACGCTTCCGGAAAGGACTCCGTAGATGCCGGCGGCCGACAGGGCCAGCGCTCCGAGCGCGAACGCCTCGAAGAGGATCAGCACGAACCGCCGCTCCGCCGCGGAGGCGGCGAGCAGATCGTCCATCGTCGCGACCCGCACGATCGGCTGGTCGCGGTCGACGGCCCAGATCGCGCGCCGAACGGCGGGAGCGAGCGCGGCCGCGTCGCCGTGCGCGCGGACGACGAGCGACATCGCGCCGTCCGCCCGGCGCCACTGGTTCGGGGTCGTGTAGACCGCTTCCGACGAAGTGAGCGCGAGCGACGTCTGCTTCACGTCGCCGACGACGCCGACGATCGTGTAGGGCGGGGAATCGTCCCCCCCGCCGATCCGGAGGCGGCCGCCGATCGGCGATTTCCCGGGGAACTGGAGCTTCGCGAGCGATTCGCTGATCACGGCGACGCGGGGGGCGTCCGGTCCGTCGTGCTCGTCGAGCGGGCGTCCCCGGCGGAGCGGAATCCGCATCGTTTCGAGGTAGCCGGGACTCACGGCGTACCGAAACGCGCCGTACGTCTCCGGCGGCCGCGTCGGCGTGGCCTCGAACGACGCTCCGTACTGGTCGCGGTCGCCGGAGAGCGGCAGCTGGCTCGTCAGGGCGGCGGACTCGACGCCGGCGACGCGCCGGACCTCGTCGAGCGCCCGTTCGAAGAAACGATGGCGCGCCTCGTCGGTGTCGAACCGGTGTCCCGATTCCTGGACCTGCATCGTGAGGAGATGGGAAGGATCGAAGCCGAGAGGAACCGCGAAGAGGCGCTCGATGCTTCGGAGGAGCAGCCCCGACGCGACGAGGAGCACCAGCGCGATCGCGACCTCGGCGACGACGAGCAAGCTCCGGGCGCGGCGACGTCCGCCCGCGACGCGCCCCGACGCCTTCGGGAGGTCCCGGTGGGGATCGCTCCGGGCCGCCTGCAGCGCCGGGATCGTTCCGAAGGCCACCGCCACGAGGCCGGTGATCGCGAGGCCAGAGAACAGGACGAAGCGGTCGACCTCGATCGCCCCGACGCGGGGCAGCTCGGGCGGCCCGAGCGCGGCCAGGGCGCGGACTCCGAACGCCGCGAGGAGCGTTCCCGCCGCGCCTCCGGCGGTCGCGAGGACGACGCCTTCGGTGAGCAGCTGACGGATGAGCCGGCCCCGGCCGGCGCCGAGCGCCGCGCGCAGCGCGAACTCGCCCCGCCTCTGGACGCCCCGCGCGAGGAGGAGGTTCGTCACGTTGACGCACGCGATCACGAGAACGAGGGCGGCGGCGCCGATGACGGCCAGCAGGGCCGGACGGACCCCCCGCGTGAGCTCGTCGCGGAGGGGCACCGCGCGAAACCGCGTCTCCGGGTCGTACGTCTCGGGGCGCCGTTCCGTGATCAGGGCGCGCCCGAGGGCGTCGACTTCCTCGCCCGCCCGTCGCACCGCGGTTCCGGGGCGAAGGCGCGCGACGGTTCGCAGATGGTGTCCCCACTCGCGGCCCTGCGGGGGAAGCGCGGGATCGTACTGGAGCGGCGCCCAGAGCTCCGCGGAGGGAGACAGGACGTTCTCGAAGCGGTTCGGCATGACGCCGATGACCGAATACGGGTCGCCGTCGAGCTCGATCGTGCGTCCGAGGATCGCGCGATCGCCGGCGAAACGCCTCCGCCAGAGGGCGTCGGAGAGGATCACGACGTTCGGGCCGTGGAAACGGTCGTCCGGCGCGCGGAAGTCGCGCCCGAGAGTCGGCGGGACCCCGAGCACGCGGAAGTAGTCCGCCGAGACGCGCTGGCCGGCGAGACGCTGCGGCGGATCGGCTCCGGTGACCGTGGGCGTCCAGGGTCGGCAGACGGCGATCGCCTCGAACGAGCGCGCCCGCTCCGAGAATCGCCGGTACATCGCGAACGTTCCGTCGCCTCTCGATCCGTCCCGTCCCGTTTCTTCGATCGCGGCGATGCGTCCCGGCCGCGGGTACGGCAGCGGCGCGAACAGGATCGGGTTGACCGCGCTGAGGATCGCGGTCGTGGCCCCGATGCCGATCGCCAGCGTGAGGACCGCCACCGCGGCGAACACCGGGTTCCGGCGGAAGCCGCGCAGACCGAACCGAAGATCCTGCAGCGCGGCATCGACGACCGGCAGACTCCTCTGGTCGCGGTACATCTCCTTGACTCGCTCGAGCCCGCCGAAGGCGCGGAGCGCCTCGCGGCGCGCGTTCTCCGGGGTCATGCCGGCGGCCCGGTTTCGCTCGACGGCCATTTCGATGTGGGACCGCAGCTCGTCGTCCATCTCCGCGTCGAGGGGACCCCGCCGGAAGAGCGCCGCCGCGCGCCGAAGGAAGACGCGCATCGTCACGTCGTCTTCAGCACGCGATGGATCATCGCGGACATCCGCTCCCAGCTCTCGGTCTCCTTCCGGAGCTGCTTCCGCCCGGCCGGAGTCAGCGAGTAGAACTTCGCCTTCCGGTTGTTTTCGGAAATCCCCCAGCGGGACGCGATCCATCCCCTCTGTTCGAGGCGCAGGAGCGCGGGATAGAGGGTGCCCTGGTTCAGCCGCAGCAGATCCTCGGAAACCTGCTGGATCCGCAGGGCCATCCCGAACCCGTGCATCGGGCCCATGGAATCGAGGGTCTTCATCACGAGCAGATCGAGCGTTCCCTGCAGGACTTCGGCGCGGGCCATGGGGCACTCCTTTAGAACATCAACAGGAGTGTACCGCCATTCCTTTTGACGGTCAACAGGAGAGGGCGGCGGCCTTCTCCGGGCGGGGATGCTCTCCGACGTTTTGGCCCTGGAGGAAGGGGATGAGGCGGGACCGCCGTGGGGGCGTCCGGTCCGCGCCCGCTAATGACCTTCGGCCGTGACTCGGATCGTCGCGTCTTCGCTCCGGACGGTGACCAGTTCGCCCGGCCCGAGATCGTCGATCCGCTTCAACAGATCGCGGAGCGACAGCGCCTTCTCCTGGGAGAGCCCGGCGATCAGGGGCCGGGGAGCGGTGATCTCGACGTCGTGACGGTCGTGGTCGAAGACGACGATGTGGATGTTTTCCCCTTCGCGCGAGACCTCGAGGCGGTCTTCGCCGGCGCTCCGGATCGGAATCGGCGTCGGCTTTCCGGGCTCGCTTCGATCGGCCGCGTCGAGGATGTCCCGCGGCGTGATCCTCACCCGGTCGCCGTCGCCGCTGAAATCCCAGTCCGCGAAGTCCCCTTCGTCCCACGCGTGGGACGCGAGGCTCGAGACTTTCCCGACGAGGAAGCCCGGAATCCGCACCGAAACGTGCTTCCGTCGGCCGTCCCGATCGCCGTCGATCTGGACCCGGAAGGAACGGACCCGCCGCATCCCCGGGGCGGGCCGGCGGAAGAAACCCCAGACGAGGGCGACGAGCAGCACGACGACGAGGCCAACGACGATCGCGCGCGCTTCCTTCATGTCATTCGGATCGTACGCCAACGGCGGGGAAAAGTTCCCGGTCGGGGGCGTTCGGCGCAGTCGCGAGTCCCCCCGCCGCGAGTCGAAAGTCGGTCGTCCGAGAGCCGTCGAGGGTGGAAAGTCGGCTTCCGAAACGCCGTCGCGGTTCGAAGATCGGGGGAGTTTCCCGACTTCGACTCGCCGACTCGACTCGCGACTCCGGACCGGCGGGTCGGGCGGGCCGTGATACGATTCTTGTGAGAAATTTCACAAGCGGTGGGATTTCTCGGGGGAGAGGGATGCCACATTTCATCCAGGAGACCTGCATCGCCTGTGGCGTGTGCGAGGTCAAGTGTCCCACGCACACGATCACGGGGGACAAGAAGGAAAAATTCGTGATTCACCCGGAGCGGTGCATCGACTGCTCGGTCTGCGCCCGCTATTGCCCGGTCTCCTGCATCGAGAACAACGCGGGGCAGCTCGTCGAGAAGGTCAAGCCGAAGGAGATTCCGAAGGCGATCGTCGATCGCGATCTCTGCACCGGCTGCGAGTTCTGCATCGACATCTGCCCGTTCGACTGCATCTACCTCATCGAAGACCCGCTGCACGAGACGATGGTCCACAAGATCGCCGAAGTCGACGGCCCGGCGTGCGTGTCGTGCCGCCTCTGCGAGACGGTATGCGACAAGGACGCGATCTTCGTGCCGAACCCGATCACGCAGGCCAAGCGCTACCTTCCGGTCATCTGACGCCGGCCTCTTCCTTCGTGAACGAATCCGCCGCCCCCCGCGATCCCGACGATTCGACGCCCGAAGGGGGCGCCGGGCGCGCGGTCGTCCAGTTCTTCCTCGTCCCCCTCCTCGTCGTGGCGGTGTGCGTCGGCGTCTTCTTCCTCTTCTCGCTCCTGACGTTCGAGCACAAGACGCCGGCCGACTACCTGGCCGATGTCCGCGGGGGCGCCGCGAGCCAGCGCTGGCAGTCGGCGTTCGAGCTTTCGCGCGCCGTCGCGAGGATCCCCCCGGGGCCCGAGCGGCAGAAGCTCGCCACCCAGACGCTCGACGTTTTCGAGCGTCTCCACGCGGACCGCGCGGAGGATCGCGACGTGAAGCGCTACCTCGCGCTCGTCCTCGGGCGGCTCGGCGACGCCCGCGCGGTTCCGGCGCTCGAGCGCAGCGCCGGCGATCCGGATCCGCTCGTCCGGCTCTACTCCGTCTGGGCGCTCGGGATGCTCGGCGACCGGAACGCCGTTCCGATGATCGTCGCCGGGTCGGAGACGGAGGACGCGGGCGCCCGGAAGATGGCGGCGTACGTCCTCGGCAAGCTCGGCGATCCCCGCGCCGTTCCCCGGCTCACCGCGATGACCGCGGACCACGCGGCGGACGTTCGCTGGAATGCCGCGATCGCGCTCGCCGAGCTCCGCGACCCCGCGGGCCGGGAAGTCCTCCACTCGATGCTCGACCGCGCCTCCCTCGCCCGGCAGGCGGAAGGGCTTTCGTCGGCCCAGGCGGAGGAAGCGATCGTCTCCGCCGCGAAGGCCGAAGCGATGATCGGCGATCGGGACGCGATGGCGCTCCTTTCCCGTCTCGCCGACGACGATCCGAGTCTCAAGGTGCGGGACGCCGCGCGCGAGGCGATGCGGACGATCGGCGGGAAGCGATGACGGTTCCTTCCGTCCGGAAGAACGTCTTCCCGCGTCCTCGGCGGAGTACGGCGGAAGTTTTTGACGCGCGAAGACCTTTTGATATGTTGGACCGAAGGATGGAGGGGAACTGATGGCGGCGCGGGAGCCGAAGATCGTCTCGAGCCGGGCGACGGCGGAAGGGTCCGCTTCCCCGCAGGGAATGAGCCGCCGCGACGCCGTCAAATGGATGACGCTCGCCTGGATCGGGTTCGCGGCGGCCGTCGGCGCGGGCGCGACCGCGATGCTCCGGTTCCTCTTTCCGAACGTCCTCTTCGAACCGCCGACCGTGTTCAAGGCCGGCCCCCCCTCGGATTACGCACTCGGCGTCGACGAGCGGTGGAAGGAGAAATACGGGGTCTGGATCGTCCGGAACACGGCGGAGATCTATTCGCTGATCGCGGTCTGCGTCCACCTCGGCTGCACGCCGAACTGGCTCGCGGCGCAGAACAAGTTCAAGTGCCCGTGCCACGGCTCGGGCTACTACATCTCGGGAATCAACTTCGAGGGGCCGGCCCCGCGCGCGCTCGAACGGGCCGCGATCTCGGTCTCTCCCGACGACGGACAGCTGATCGTGGACAAGGGACAGAAGTTCCTTTTCGAGCAGGGCCAGTGGACCGACCCGAAGGCGTTCGTGAAGGTCGGGTGAGCCCGGTTCGGGCGCGGCGAGCGGAAGAGAGATGGAGTGGAACGGATCGACACGGCGGCACGGGAACGAAACATGACTCCTCCCCGCGAAAGGGTTTTCGGCGAGGCCGGGAAGACCGCCGAGGGCGATGTCTCCGTCCCGTCCGGCCGGGCGTCTTCAGCCTGCGGCGGAAGAGATCCGCGGGGGCCGGTGTCGTTCATGAATGATCCGGGCTAATATCCCGCTCAATTTTTTTCGGCCGGCTTGTGAAACTTTTCATTAGCGAAGGGGGCGAGGGCGGAAGGTGAAGGAAAAGCTCGAGGAACTGCAGCGTTCGATCGTCGAAAGCCAGATCTGGAAGTCGATCTTCCGGGTCGGCGTCCCGAACACGAACCGCAAGCGTGTGCTCGCGATGCTCGGCAACGTCGTCCTGCACCTGCACCCCGTCAAGACCCGCAAGTCGGGCGTGAAGATGCGCTACACCTGGTGCGCGGGGGGCGTGACGTTCTTCCTCTTCCTCGTGCTCACGTTCACGGGGCTCCTGCTGATGTTCTACTACCGCCCGACGGTCGAATACGCGTACGTCGACGCGCTCGATCTCCGGGAGCAGGTTCCGTTCGGCATCATGAGAGAGATCCACCGGTGGGGCGCGCACGCGATGGTGATCGCGGTCTGGATCCACATGTTCCGGGTCTTCATGACCGGGTCCTACAAGCCGCCCCGGGAGTTCAACTGGGTCGTCGGCGTCATCCTGCTCGTGCTGACGCTCCTCCTCTCGTTCACCGGCTACCTGCTGCCGTGGGACCAGCTCGCGATCTGGGCGATCACCGTCGGCTCGAACATGGCCGGAGCGACGCCGCTCGTCGGAACGCAGGGACCCGGGTCGGCGCTCCTGAAGATCGGCGACATCCCGCTCGTGACGTCGAGCAACGACGCTCGGTTCGCCCTGCTCGGCGGACGGTTCGTGGGCGCGGGCGCGCTGCTTCGGTTCTACGTGCTCCACTGCGTCGGGATCCCGCTCGTCGCGGCCTTCCTGATGGCGGTCCATTTCTGGCGCGTCCGGAAGGACGGCGGCATCAGCGGGCCGGTGTGAGCCGGCGGGAGCACCGATGCCGCTGATCCATTTCCTGCAGGCGATCGTCAATTTCGTCTGCAAGCCGCAGTACTTCGTGCCCCTCGTCGCGGTCGTCCTCTTCACGGCGCTCTACTCGCGCTGGCCCTGGACGGGGAAGGGCGGCGCGACCATCATGATCTCCGTCGCCGTCTTCTTCTTCATTTCGTACTTCGACCCGAACTTCAGGAAGGTGGCCTCGGCGCCCGACAACGTGCCGATCGTCGGGATGATCTTCATCGTCCTCTTCTATCTCTGGTACGCGATGCACCAGGCCAAGGAGAACGACGCGAGGATCGCCCAGGGCCTGGGACCCAACGAGGGCAGCGACTCCTACCAGAAGGTCTTCTCGTGGCCCGACCTCGTCTACATCGAGCTGATCTGCCTCCTCCTCGTGTCGGCGCTCCTGATCGTCTGGTCGATCTTCCTCAAGGCCCCTCTCGAGGAGCCCGCGAACCCGACGAACTCGCCCAACCCGGCGAAGGCGCCGTGGTACTTCCTCGGCCTCCAGGAGATGCTCGTCTACTTCGATCCCTGGCTCGCCGGCGTCGTGCTCCCGTCGCTCATCATCGTCGGGCTCATGGCGATCCCGTACATCGACGTCAATCCGAAGGGGAACGGCTACTTCACGTTCAAGGAACGGAAGTGGGAGATCTCGATCTTCCTGCTCGGTTTCCTGATCTTCTGGATCGTGCTGATCTTCCTCGGGACGTTCCTGCGCGGGCCGAACTGGAACTTCTTCGGCCCCTACGAGTACTGGGACCCGAACAAGCTCGAGCCGCTGAACAACATCAACATCTCGGAACTCTTCTGGGTCAAGCTGCTCCACACCGGGCTCCCGCACTTCTTCCTGCTGCGCGAGGTCGTGGGGCTCGCCTTCATGGGGCTCTATCTCGTGGTGCTGCCGGTCGTCCTCTCGCGGACGCTCTTCCGGCGCTTCTACGAGAAGATGGGCCCGATGCGGTACTACGTCGGCTGCCTGCTGCTGCTCGTGATGCTCCTGATGCCGATGAAGATGTTCCTCCGCTGGACGCTGAACCTGAAGTACATCGTCGCGATTCCCGAATTCTCGTTCAACATCTGAAGGACAGGAGATGCCGAGGAAGCCCCCCGCCGAGCCGATCGACCACCACTACGACATCCCGAAGCTGACGCGCGTCTTCGCGCTTTCGGGCCTGATCGTGCTCGTCACGTCGGTCGCGATGATCTGGACCGACTACGCGAGCGGGTGGAGCTTCTCCAAGAGCTGGAAGGGATACCAGCTCCGCTTCCTCCAGTGGGACCGCTACAAGACGCAGAAGGATCTCGCGGCCGCGCGGGAGAAAGTGTCCCGCGACGAGTACGCGGCGGCGCAGGCGGAGCTGCGTCAGGCCGACTCGGAAGAGGCGGAAAACCGCCGGCAGATCGCGGAGCTCGAGAAGAAGATCAAGGACACCGACGCCGTTCGGTACCGGGACGACCAGAATTACCGGTTCCAGAAGGCCGTCGTCGACACGGCGCGCTACGAGCTCGAGGTCGCCGAAGACTCCGGCTCCGCCTCCCGCATCCGCGACCGCCGGAAGCGCTTCGAAGATCTCGCGGCGGACCTGAACGGCAAGCAGCTGAAGCTCCAGGCCACGACCGCTCAGCTCGACGGCTACAAGGCTCAGCTCGACGCGCTGACGGCGAAGGCGGCCGACGCGGACAAGAAGAAGAAGACGCTGCTCGTGAACTTCGACCTCGCGTCGAAGAAGCTCGCGACTCTCCGCGAGGATCCGGTCTTCAAGGCCCGGAACGCCCCGATCCTCGACATGGTCAACCCGTCGCTGAAGGTCCAGCAGGTCATCCTGCCCGACCTCTTCAACGACGTGAACTTCATGAAGATCCCGCGGGTCGACCGGTGCGAGTCGTGCCACATCGCGGCCGACAAGAAGGGTTACACGCCGGATGCGCTCCCCAGGCTGCCGGAAGTCTTCCAGAGCCACTCGAACCTGCCGCTGATCCTCGGCTCGGAATCGCCGCATCCGCTGTCGGATTTCGGCTGCACGTCGTGCCACGGCGGGCACGACCGATCGACCTCGTTCTTCCACACGGCGCACCAGCCCTCCTCGAAGGCCGAAGAGGCGACCTGGAAGAAGAAGTACGGCTGGGAGCTCGACGAATTCGTCGAGATGCCGATCTATCCGGTCAAGTACGCGCAGGCGGGTTGCTATCGCTGCCATGCGAAGGAGACGAACTTCCCGCTGGCTCCGCGCCTCGACGCCGGCATGCGCGTGATCGAGGGGCTCGGCTGCTGGGGCTGCCACCGGATCAAGGGCCTCGAAGCGCAGAACCTGCCGAAGGTCGGGCCCTCGCTCGAGAAGGTCGCCGCGAAGGTCTCGCCCGACTGGGCGATCCGCTGGATCTCGAATCCGACCGTGTTCCGCCCGAACACGAAGATGCCGCGATTCTTCTATCTCGACAATTTCGTGCACACGGAAGGGATCGACCCGAGGACGGGCCGATACCGCGCGCCGACCCGGGCCCAGGAGCGGGACGACGAGGCGGGGCGGCGCATGAACGACACGATGATCCGCGCGATCGCCTCCTACATCTTCGAGAAGAGCCAGAAGCCGGCCGTCCCGGCTCTCGGCCTCTCGGGCGACGCCGCGCACGGCAAATGGCTCTTCGAGAACCGGGGCTGCCAGGGATGCCACATCCTCGACCCCAACGCCCGCCGCGATCTCGTCGGCACCTACCGGCAGTTCGGGCCGAATCTCGCGGGAATCGGTTCGAAGACCTCGCCCGACTGGATCGCGATGTGGGTGAAGGATCCGAAGGCGTGGAATCCGGAAACGAAGATGCCCAACCTCCGCCTGACGGATCAGGAAGCCGCGGATCTCGCGGCATTCCTCTCGCAGCAGAAGGCGCCGCCGGCGTTCGATGCGGAGCCGATCCCGGGCGTCGACAAGACGTCGCTCGACAAGATCTCGATGTATTTCGAGACGACGACGAAGTCGATCGTCGACGCGCAGAAGGACCTCGCGGCGATGACGATGCCGCAGCAGCTCACCTACGCCGGCGAGAAGCTGATCGGCCACTACGGCTGCTACGCCTGCCACGCGATTCCCGGCTTCGAGGACGCCAAACCGATCGGCACCGAACTCTCCGAGTGGGGGAACAAGGCCGTCCACCGCCTCGACTTCGGCTTCGTCGACGTCGATCACACGCGGCAGGACTGGCTCCGGACGAAGCTCACGAACACGCGGATCTGGGACCAGGACAAGGTCCGCGGCTGGGAAGAGAAGCTCAAGATGCCGCTCTTCTCGTTCTCCGAGGAGGAGAAGACCGACGTCGTCACGGCCGTCCTCGGCTTCCAGAAGGACGACATGGCCGACGCCAAGCGCCGGCATCTCTCTCCGGACGAGGCGGCGATCGAGCGCGGCCGCCGCATCATCAAGGACCACAACTGCCAGGGCTGTCACGTCATCGAGGGAAAGGGCGGATCGATCCGGGAGACGATGGCCGACGTCTCGCTCGCTCCGCCGATCATCAAGGGGGAGGGCGCGAAGGTCCAGAGCGACTGGTTGTTCGAGTTCCTGAACCGGCCGCAGACCGGGCAGATCCGGCCGTGGCTGCAGGTCCACATGCCGACGTTCGGCTTCACGGACGCGCAGTTGAACGACCTGACGAAGTATTTCGCGGCGCTGTCGAAGGCGTCCTATCCCTTCATCCTGCCCGACACGACTCCCGATCCGATGTCGGTGGCGGCCGGCAAGAAGGTTTTCGAGATGTACCGCTGCGCGCAGTGCCACCCCCGGAGCCAGCAGGAGGCCGACAAGGTCGAGGACAAGTCCTCGCTCGCGCCGAACCTCCAGATGGCGCACACGCGTCTTCGCCACGACTGGATCAACGACTGGATCTCGCGGCCCGACGAGTGGATGCCCGGAACGCGCATGCCGACGAACTTCCCGAAGGACGACACGACCGGCCAGCGCTACGTCACGCTCGCGCTCGGGTGGGATTCGCCGCAGCTCGCGAAGGACCGCGCCGAGCTCGAGAAGATGATGGGCGGACCGCAGGCCGCGTCCGACTTCATCCACGACGTCGATCGCGTCACGAAGGCGCTGCGCGATTACGTGTGGTCGATCGGCGCCGGAAACGCGCCGGCGGCCCAGCAGGCGAGCGCGGCCCCGGCGGCCGGCCGGCCGGCCGGCCGCGGCCGGAGCGGCGGACGCAGACCCGTTTCGCCGCGTTCTTCGCGGCGGCGATCCTGCTGGCGTCCCGCGCCCCCGCGGGAACGGTCTCGGGGCGCGCGCCCGCCGACACCGTCGTCTTCCTCGCCCCGAGGGTCGCGGAGATCCGGGACGGCGCCCGTCCCTCTCACGCGCTGCATCTGGAAGTTCGCGACGGGTTCGTCGTTCCGAGGATCTCGTGCGCGCCGATGCATTCGGCGGTCGTTCTCGTCGCCGTCGACTCCGTCTTCGCGGACGTCGCGGCCTACATCGGCGTTTCGGATCTTTTGTTCCGGCGCAAGTTCGTGCTGGCGGGGGACCGCTACCAGGGCGCCCTCGACAAGCCGGGTGTCGTGACCCTGGAAAGCGAAGTGAAGCCGCTGAACCGGGGATGGATCTACGTCACGCCCACGGCGATCGGCACGGTCGCCGGCGCCGACGGCGCCTACGCGCTCCCGCAGGTGCCCGCGGGGCGGCGGCGTTTCACCGCGTGGCATCCGGACAAGGGGATCGTCGACCGGGAGATCGACGTTCCGGCGTCGGGGTCGGCCGTCTTCGACGTGTCCTTTCCGGGAAAATGATCGCCGCGCGTTAGGATGGGAACGTGGGCTCGACCTTCTACCTCTTCTACATGGTGCTCTTCACGGGCGGCGTGCTCTGGTGCCTGTTCCTGTGGCTCGCGAGAGACGACGAGGAGGAAGGGGAGGAGCATGGCGCCGAGGAGCTCGCGACCCGGCCTTCTTCACCCGGCGCATCCGCGCGGGCGGCGCTCGACGGCCAACCTCCGCCTCAGGCTTCCGCCTCCGCCGAGGCGGCGGCGGGACGAGTAGTCGGCGCGACAGGTCTCCCT
>DASTIQ010000047.1 GCA_035717485.1 Thermoanaerobaculia bacterium
CCCGCCCAACCCATCATGAAAATGTTGTCACCGTTGAAGACGAAGCTGTGATCGACATGGGGAACGCCTTGGAACGCATCGGTCGAGTAGAACCAGGGCGAGAAGATCTTGACTCCCGACGCGCGCTCGGTGCCGCCGTAAAAGTTGTAGCCCGGTGAATCGACGATCGTGATGCCTTCGACGACGGCGCCGTCGCTGGTGTAGGAGAAGTCGCCGGTGATCATGGCGTAGCCGGTGAACTGGTTGAACGGCAGCGCGGTTGAACCCTGATGCTCACCCGACCAGAGGTCGCCGGAGAGAACTCCGGGGCCCATGATGTGAACGCCCGTGGTTCCGTGGACGTCGATGTTCCCGCGGACCCAGGCGCCGCCGTCGAGATAAATGGTCTCGCCGCTCTTCGCCTTGTAGTGATCGCCGGCGGACGGGGCGATCTCCAGTATGCCCGGACCGAAGTACGTCGCTCCCGCCGGGACGATCGGCTTGGGCTCGTCGACGAAGATGAAGAGCGGATTCGCGTCGTCGCCGTTGATCGTCAGCCAGTACTTGTCGCCGGGCCGGAGAGTCCCGGTCGCCACGCCGTTCTCGACCTTCGCTCCGGCGATCGGTTTGCTCTTCGGGCTGGCGTCGAGGCCGGTAACCGAGCCGCCGATCTTCGAGACTCGCGCCCGAATCGTCTCGTCGGCGCCGATCGTGACGAAACTCACGCTCGGCGACTGGCCGGGCCACCAGAGAGTGACGACGCTCTTGCGGCTGAACTGATAGACGTACGCCGGAGTCCAGTTCGTCCCGTCGGTCGAGACGTCGACCGTGTAGCGGGTGGAGCGGTAGGTGTCGATGCCGGGCCCGGGATAGATCTCGACGGTTGCCGCGGCCGCACCTGGAAGAAGCGCGGCGAAAAGCAACACCGCCATGATCGAGAAGACGCCCGGCCGGAGCCGAATCATGGACTGAACGGGATCAAGTCTAGCGCGCCCTGGACGGGGACAGCAAGACTCGGAGGGAAGAGCGCGGCGACGGCGGCCTGACGAAGCCCTCGTCCCTGTTGGGTGGAGTTGAGAGGCCAAGTTGCTGACTGGAACGAGATCGTCTCGTGACGAGCGCGGTCGACGCGCCCAAGCGAGCATCGCTCGACCTGCGGTTCAGGAAACCGTGAACGGGGCTTCGCTCGAGCTCTCCAGTGCCTTTTCGCGGGAATCCCGGACCGTCACCTTGAGCGAGTACCGTCCCGGGGGGAGGTCGCGGACCGAGAAATCGAGCATGAGTTTGGTCAACCCGTCGGTATCGGCTGTCGTCCGGCCGATCAGTGCGACACGGGCCGGGGCGCGCGACTTTCCGTCGTCGCCCAGGATCTCGACGTCGACGTCGAACGGCCGGTCCCCGTCGCCGTGCGGCCGGTACACGAAGAGACAGATCTTCGAATCGCCGCTTGCGGGGATCGGCGGGTCGATTTGCGGCACGAACGGCGCACCGCCGAGCTCGAAAATCTCTTCCCCGCCGCCGCCCGACGAGGGCTCCCGGAGGTTGAGCCCACGCCCCTCGTCTCCGAGAAAGAGGGGGGGAAATGCTTGTAGCCGGGTGCCGGAATAATCGGGAACGTTCACGGAGGCGTTCGCAAAACCGTATCGCCCGGTCTCCTCGTCCTGAACCAGGGCTCGCAGCGTGTACCGGCCCGGCAGGAGCCGGCATGCACCGCTGTACCGGAGGTAACCGGCGGAAAGCCGTGCGCCCTCGCGCGCCAGGTCGATCGTGAGGTTTCGGGAGAAGTAATCGGCGAGACCGCCGTCCGCGTCGGTGAGGTAGACATAGATCGCGATCCTCACCCGACCGGAATGTTTCGAATCCTGAAGAGAAGAGGCGGGGACCTGGATCAGTACCGGCACCCGGGCGATTCCGGAGCCCGCAAGAGGGATTGCCAGGGCGCCGACCGGAATTTCTCCCCGCGCCCCGCCGCCGTTGATGACGTCGGCCGTCAGCAACGAACGCTCGAGCGGGTTCAGCGTTCGGTAGGCGCGCGTCTCGTAATAACCGGCGCGCGCCGACACGTGCAGCCCCTTCTGCCGCAGCGTCACCTTCAGGCGGTGAAATTTCCCTTCGCCCAGCCGGACCGTCGGCCGGAACG
>DASTIQ010000048.1 GCA_035717485.1 Thermoanaerobaculia bacterium
CGGGCGTGCGCAACGCTCTCCTCGCGATCGTCATGGCCGCCGCGGCGGGAAGAGGAGCGGGGGCGGTGACCCTCGACCGGATCGTCGCGACCGTCGACGAGCGCGCGATCACCTTGACCGAACTGGACCGGGCGATCCTGACGGGGGCTCTCGCGAAGGAGTCGGGGGAGACGGACGAGCAGTTCCGGGACCGGGTGCTTTCCGAGATGATCGACGAATACCTCCGATATCGGGACGCGCTCCGCTTCCTTCCGGCGCCGCCCGATCCGGCGCGGGTGGACGCCGCGCTCGAAGCGGTCCGCTCGCGGCTGCGCGCGGCGGGGAAGGACCCGGAGGCCGAATTTCGGGCGGCGGGGATGTCCGACGCGGAGGTTCGAGCGTCGCTCGAACGCCAGCTCGTCGTCACGCAATATGTCCGCGACCGGTTCGCGGCCCTCGCGTTCGTCGCTCCGGAAGACCTCGATCAGGAATACGCGGCCGTCGCCGAGGAGTATCGCAAGACGGGGCGGACGCCTCCTCCCCGCGCGGGGCTCGAGGAAGAGCTCCGGGACCGCGTCCGGGACCGCCGGACCGCGGAGGAAGTCGACAAGTGGACGAAAGACCTCCGCGAGAAGGCGCGAATCACGCGCCTCGGTCCACCGGAGATCGACCCGAGCCGGAAACCGACGGTCATCTCGAAAGCTCCCTAGCGCCCCCGCGAGCCCCGGAGATCGCTTCGCTCCGGTCGCGATGACGCATCGACGGCTCCCGCTTCAGAAATTCACCTTTCACCGGGCACGGCCGGGGGTGTGGGGAAGACGGGTTCGGCAGGACGGTGAACCTGCCGAACACGGGCGTCGAGCCGCCGGCCCCGGACAACAGGGGGCAGGGTCCGCGCCGGCTACCCGGGAGGCCAGGACATCGGCCTCCCCCCGAGCAGGTGCACGTGCAGGTGAAACACCGTCTGTCCCGCGCCCTCGCCGTTGTTGACCACCAGCCGGTAGCTCTCGAGGCCGCGTTCGCGCGCGATCCGCGCGGCGGTCAGGAACACGCGTCCGACGAGCGCCTCGTCGTCGGCCGCGCCGATCGTGTCGATGTGCCGCCGAGGAACGATCAGCACGTGCGTCGGGGCCCGGGGGGCGATGTCCTCGAACGCGAATGTCGCATCGTCCTCGAACACCTTCTTCGACGGCACGCGGCCGGACACGATTCCGCAGAACAGGCAATCGCTCATCGGATCCTCTCGATTCGCGCTCCGAGCGCGTTCAGTTTCTCCTCCATCCGGTCGTAGCCGCGGTCGAGGTGGTAGATGCGGTCGACGACGGTCGTCCCCTCGGCGGCGAGTCCGGCGATCACGAGCGAAGCCGAGGCGCGGAGATCGGTCGCCATCACGGAAGCGCCGAGGAGCCGCGAGGGGCCCTCGACGCGGGACCGCCGCCCCTCGACGGAGATCCGAGCGCCCATCCGCGCGAGCTCGGGAACGTGCTGGAAGCGGTTCTCGAAGATGTTTTCCGTGACCGTCGAGGTGCCCGTCGCCTGCGTCGCGAGAGCCAGGAACTGGGCCTGCAGGTCGGTCGGAAAACCCGGATAGGGCGCGGTCGTCAGGTCGCACGCGTCGAACGCGCCGTTTCCCGTCACCCGGAATCCGCCCGGTTCCTCGGCGATCCGGATTCCCATCTCGCCGAGCTTCGCCAGCGGGGCGAGCAGGGTGGCCGGGTCGGCGTTCTCGATCCGGACGTCGCCGTGCGTCGCCGCGGCCGCGACCGCGTACGTTCCGGCCTCGATGCGGTCCGGGAGGATCGCATGCTCGGCTCCGTGGAGCCGTTCGACCCCCTCGATGGTCATCTCGCTTTCCCCCGCGCCCCGGATCTTCGCCCCCATCTTCGTGAGGAGGCGGGCCAGATCGACGACCTCGGGTTCGCGAGCCGCATTCTCGAGGCGGGTCGTCCCGTCGGCGAGCACCGCCGCGAGCATCGCGTTCTCGGTGCCCGTCACCGACACCTGGTCGAAGAAGAAATCGGCGCCGCGCAGCCGGCTCGCCGAGGCCTCGACGTCGCCGTGCTCGAGAGACACGCGCGCGCCGAGCTTCTCGAACGCCGCGATGTGGAAATTGATCGGCCGGACGCCGATCGCACAGCCTCCGGGAAGAGAGGCCTTCGCGCGTCCGGCGCGGGCGAGGAGCGGCCCGAGCACGAGGACGGACGCCCGCATCGTCTTGACGAGGTCGTAGGGCGCCTCGGGCGTGTCGATCGACTCCGCCTGCAGGATCGCGGTTCCGTCCTCGAATTCGACCCGCGCGCCGATCCGGGACAGGAGCTTCGCCATCGTGCGGAGGTCGGCGACCTTCGGAACGTTCGTGAGGCGGACGGGGTCGCGGGTGAGGAGAGACGCGGCGAACGCCGGCAGCGCGGCATTCTTCGCCCCCGAGATCCGCACCGAGCCTTCCAGGCGGGAGGGTCCCTCGATCCGGAACTTGTCCACGCGGCGATTCTAGTACCCCGGAACGGGAATAGCGGTAGTGGCGCGGCTACGGCTTGCGAGCGAGATCGTTCGCGCTGCGCTGGCGCCCGAAGGGCTCGGACGGCGCGGGCAATCTGCTGCGCCGGCGCGACCACACGATGTCACCGCATCGCCTTCATCGCGCCGACTTGAACTTGCTCCGCGGCGCTCGGAACGCCGCGATCGTTATTCCCGTTCCGGGGTGCTGTCCGCGGTTCGCGCGCGCTTCGGGAAGCCGACGCGGCGCAGGAGCGCGTCGAAACGGGAGTCGCCGCGGAGCGCGTCCACGCGGGGATTGACGAGGAGAGAGACGGCCGCGTCTTCGCGGCGGTCGATCGCCCGGCCGAGCTCCGCGAAGGCGGCGTCGGTCTCCCCGAGCGCGGTGTGGACGAGCGCGACGGAGAAGGCGGGCGCGGCCAGCCCGCGCAGCAGCGCGCGCGCCTCGTCCTTCTCGCCCGCGGCCGCCAGAGCCCAGGCGAGCGTCGCGACGGCGCGCGGCCGCTCTCCCGCGGCGGAGACGGCGCCGCGGATCTCGGAGATTCCGTCCGCGAGGTCTCCGCGCTCCACCAGGGCGATCCCGAGATCGAAACGGGCGGGGAGGAACGCGGGGTCGCTCTCCGCGATTCCGCGGAAGACCCGCTCCGCGTCGGCGTAGTCCCGGCGGCAGTGGTGGAAATAGCCGCGATCCTCGCGGACCACGAGCGAGAGCGGGTCGAGGGCCGACGCCCGTTCGATCTCTTCCCAGGCCTCGTCGAAGCGGCCCATCGTCAGGAGGAACAGGCCGTACCAGTGATGCGCGGTCGCGTGGGCCGGGTTGTCCGCGAGGGCGAGCCGGAACTCCCGTTCGGCGCCCGCGAAGTCCCAGGCGAACCGGTGGAGGACGCTCGCGAGGGAGTTGTGCGCTTCCGCGGAACTCGCGATCGAAAGCGCCTTCTCCGCCGCCGCCCGCGAGCGCGGGTAGGCGATCTCCGGCGCGAGGTGCCCGTACCCCCCGAGGAAGACGTACGCGTCGGCGATTCCGGCGTAGGCGAGGGCGAGTCCCGGATCCCGCCGGATCGCCTCATCGAAGAGCGCGAGCGCTTTCTCGAAGCCGTCCTCCGTCCGCCGATTCCATTCGAACCGGCCGCGCAGGTAGAGGTCGTAGGCCTCCGACGCGGAAGGCCGCCGCGCGGCTTTCGGCCGGGAGCGGCCGCGGGCCCGGGCGCCGATCCGCCGGACGATGGCGTCGGCGATTTCCTCTTCGAGGGCGAGGAGGTCGGCCGCGGGCCGGCGGAACCGCCCGCCCCAGAGCTGCGCGCCATCCTCCGCGTCGACGAGCTCGGCGAAGACGTCGAGGTCGCCCTCGCGGGCGGCGACGCGCCCCGTCACGACGGCGGACACGCCCAGCTCGCGTCCGATCTCCCGCGGATCCGCGGCGGCCGATTTCCAGCGGAAAACCGAGCTTCGGGCGATCACGCGCGCCTTCGCGCGGCTCGCGACCGCGTTGATCAGGTCTTCGGTCAGCCCGTCGGCCAGGTATTCGCGCGCCGGTTCGTTCTCGGGTCCGGCGAACGGAAGGATCGCGACGGAGGCGATCGCCGGGCGCCGCGACTCCCGGCGCGGCGCGCGGGTGTCGCCGGCCGCGGTCTCGAGCGCGAACGCCAGGTCGCGCGCCGACTGGAACCGCGCCTCCCGCTCCTTCCGGAGACAATGCTCCACGAGCCGCGCGAGCTCCGCGGGGCAGCCGGTCGCGCGGCGATCGATCGGCGGGGGCTCGTCGTTCAGGATCGCCGCGAGCGTGTCCGCCGGCGTCGCCTTCCGGAACGCGCGGGCGCCGGTGATCATCTCGTACAGGACGCACCCGAACGAGAAGAGGTCGCTTCGCGGATCGACCGGCTCGCACCGGACCTGCTCGGGGGACATGTACCCGATGGTTCCCACGAGGACGCCCGGTTCGGTGTCGGCCCCGGAGGCGCCCTTCTCGGGCTTCGGCGCCTCCGAGGCTTTCGCGACGCCGAAGTCGAGGATCTTGAGCCCCCCGTCGCGGGTGAGGAAGACGTTCTCGGGTTTCACGTCGCGGTGCACGATTCCCTTCTCGTGCGCGGCGCCGAGGGCGGCGGCGATCGCGAGCGCGTTCTCGCGAACGAGCGCCAGCGGGAGGGGACCGCGGTCGAGACGCCGGCGAAGCGTTTCCCCTTCGAGGAGCTCGGTGACCGCGTACGCGAGCCCCCCCTCGAGCCCGAAATCGTGGATGGCGAGGATGTGAGGATGCGAGAGCGCCGCCACGGTCCGCGCTTCCCGCGCGAACCTCGCCGCCGCCTCGGGATCCTTCGCGAGGCGCTCGGGGAGGACCTTGATCGCGACGGAACGCTCGAGCCGGGGATCGTGCGCCCGATACACGTCCCCCATTCCGCCCGAGGCGAGCGGCGCGACGATCTCGTACGGTCCGAGCTTTTCGCCGCGGGTCAGCACGGGGATCCGCCCGCCCTCGTCCGCGACGGGGCTGCCGGGCGAGCGCGGCGTCTCGTCATGCCCGTCTCAGCACGGCGACTCGCGGGATGCCCGCGAGATCGTCGACCACCCGCCGCCACTCCCATTCCGGCCGTTCCGCCACGGCCCGGCGGACGGCGTCGACCTGGCCGAAACCGATCTCGAACAGGAACGCGCCGCCGGAGACGACGGCGGCGGGGGCCGCGGCGAGGAGCCGGCGGATCTCCGAGAGCCCGTCCGCGCCGGCGAAGAGCGCCTCCGCCGGCTCGAAGTCCCGGACGGACGAGGGGAGTCCGCTCCGGTCGGACGAGGCCACGTAAGGGGGATTGGAGACGGCGAGATCGAACCGTGCGGGAGCGACGGAAGCGAGCCAGTCGGACGCCGCGAGAGCGGCGCGACGCTCGACGCCGTGACGGCGGACGTTCTCGCGCGCGAGCGCGAGCGCGGCGACCGACCGGTCGATCCCGACGACGAACGCGGCCGGGAACTCGAGCGCCAGGGTGACGGCGAGGATGCCGGAACCGCAGCCGAGGTCGACGATCCGCCGCGGCGAAGGCGCCTCCCGGCGCGCCTCCTCGACGAGGTGCTCGGTCTCCGGCCGCGGGATGAGCGCGCGCGGGTCGACCCGGAACGTCCGGCCGTAGAAGTCCCATTCGCCGAGGATGTACTGGAGCGGCTCGCCCGACTCGCGTCGGCGCCAGAGCGACACGAAGCGCCCCTCGGCGTCCGGATCGACGACGCGTCCCGGGTCGAGCGCGCCGGGGGAGGCCAGGCCGAGGAGATGGGCGAGCAGGATCCGGGCGTCGCGGCGGCGGTCCGGGTCCGCGCCGGCGCGGTCGCCCGTGAGGCGCGCGACCGTCGTCATCGAATCCGCCGCATCGGTGAACGCCGGCGCGGTCACGCCCGGGAGAGCTGCTCCTTGAGCTTCTCGGCGCGGAAATGCTGCGTGAGGGGCTCGACCAGCTCGTCGAGGCGCCCGTCGAGGATCTCCTGGAGGCGGTGCGACGTGAGGCCGATCCGGTGGTCGGTCACGCGGGACTGCGGAAAGTTGTAAGTACGGATCTTTTCGGATCGGTCGCCGGATCCGACCATCTTCTTGCGTTCCGCGGCGATCGATCCCTGCTGCTTCTCGCGTTCGACCTCGAGGAGGCGCGCCTTGAGGACCCGGAGGGCCTTCGCCTTGTTCTTGATCTGCGAGCGTTCGTCCTGGCACTGGACGACGATTCCGGTGGGGAGGTGGGTCAGCCGCACCGCGGAGTAGGTCGTGTTGACCCCCTGCCCGCCCGGCCCGGAGGCGCAGAAGCGGTCGACCCGGAGATCCTTCTCGTGGACCTCGACGTCGACGTCTTCCGCTTCCGGCATCACCGCGACGGTCGCCGCGGAGGTGTGGATCCGGCCGGAGGCCTCCGTCTGCGGCACCCGCTGGACGCGATGGACTCCTCCTTCGTACTTCAGCCGCGAGTACGCGCCCTCTCCTTCGATGATCGCGGTCGCGGACTTCACTCCGCGGAGGCCCGTCTCCTCGAGATCGATCATCTCGAACTTCCATCGGCGGCTCTCCGCGTAGCGCTGGTACATCCGCAGGAGGTCCGCCGCGAAGAGCGAGGCTTCCTCGCCGCCGGTGCCGCCCCGGATCTCGAGGATCACGTTGCGGGAGTCGTTCGGGTCCCGGGGCACGAGCAGGAGCCGCAGCTCTTCCTCGATCGAGGCGATCCTCGCGCGAAGCTCCTCGGCCTCGGCCGCCGCCATCTCCTGGAGCTCGTCGCCCGGCGGGAGGGAGGCGAGAACCTCCCGCGCGCCGTCGAGATCGGCGGCCGCCTTCCGGTAGGCCCGGTACTTCTCGACGATCGGCTCGAACTCGGCGAGCGCCTTCTGGGCGTCGCGGACCGCGGCGTAGTCCTGCGCGACGGCCGGGTCCTCGAGGCGACGCTGGATCGCCGCGTACTGGCTTTCGATTTCCTGGAGTTTTTCGATCATCGGTTCTCCTCTCTCGGGATGCGGGCGGGCGCCGCCGGCGCCGGGGCGAGAGGAGCCGCTACAGAACGGCGGCGCGCGCGGGCTCGGCGGCGTCGAAGACGAGCGCCTCGCGGAGCGCGGTCAGGGCGATCTCGATCTGGGCGTCGTCCGGCTCGCGCGTCGTGATCTTCTGGAGGAGGAGTCCGGGGGCGATCAGGAGGCGAAGCACCGGATTGCCGACGTGCCGCGACGAGAAACGAATCGTCTCGTACGCGAGCCCGGCGATCACGGGGATCAGCACGAGGCGCGAGGCGAGCTTGACGGCGAGCGGCGCCGACGAGGGGACGAACGCGAAGAGCGCGACCGAGAGCGCGAGCACGAAGAGCAGGAACGACGTTCCGCAACGCGGATGGAGCCGCGATTTCACCCGGGCGTTCTCGACCGTGAGGCTCTCGCCCGCTTCGAACGTGTACACCACCTTGTGCTCGGCCCCGTGGTATTCGAAGACCCGCTGGATGTCGCGCATCCGCGAGATCGCGATCAGGTACGCGAAGAAGAGGAGCACCCGGATCCCGCCGTCGACGGCGTTGAACGCGAACGTCCCCATCCCGCCGTCGAGACGTCCCTTGATCGCGTTCGTGAGGAGGAGCGGCAGGAACAGGAACAGCCCGATCCCGAGGAGCACCGCGAACGCCATCGCGCCGGCGATCGCCGCCGACGTCGCGCGGTCGCTCGATCCCGCCGGGCGATCCTCCGGGGCGACCGAGTGGTGGGCGGCGAACGACAGCGCGCGAAACCCGAGGAAGAGCGACTGGAGGAGGACCGCCGATCCGCGGAGGATCGGCAGCTTCAGGACGGGGAAGTTCCGGGCGGGCGAGGGCACGGGCGCGCGGTCGACCGCGACGGTTCCGTCGGGGCGCCGGACGGCGACGGCGAAACCCCGCGCCGACCGCATCATGACGCCGTCGAGGACCGCCTGGCCGCCGACGAGCATGTCCGGATTGAGCGCGTAGGCGTCTTCGGCCACCGCTGCCTCGTCAGGCCCGCTTCTGATAGCGCTTCTGGAAGCGTTCCACGCGTCCGGCGGAGTCGACGAGCTTCTGCTTACCGGTGAAGAACGGGTGGCACTTGCTGCAGATCTCGAGACGCAGCTCTTTCTTCGTCGAGCGCGTCGTGAACGTCTCGCCGCACGCGCAGTGAACGAGCACTTCCTGGTATTCGGGATGGATGTTCTGCTTCATGGTTCTTTCTCTTCCGTTCGAGCCGAAACGCATATTCTACCCAAAAATTCCCGTTTGCTCAACCCGGTCCTCCCGAGGACCACGCGGGCCCCGGAAGAGCGCTCCCCGCGATCGCGGCGCCGCAAGTTACAATGCGCGCTGATGTTCACCCTCAAAGTCGAGGTTCCGGGCGAGGAGCCGCGCCGGATCCCCCTCGACAAACCGGTCACGACGATCGGCCGCTCCTCGTTCAACGACGTCGTCCTCGGGGACAAGAGCCTTTCGCGGCGGCATGCCCGCATCCTCAAGGACGGCGAGGGCCTTTCCGTCGAGGACCTCGATTCCCGGAACGGGACGTTCTTCAACGGCGAGCGGCTCACGTCCGTCCGCGCGCTCGGCGAAGGGGACCGGATCACGATCGGGGCCTGCACCCTGACGGTCTCCCGCAGTTCGACGACGCAGGTGCAGATCGACCCCGCCCAGCGGTTCGACCCGCACGATTCGACGGTATTCCGCGCCGAGGCCTCCCTCCTGAAGCTGCAGCCCCACTACACGGACCCCAACCTTCCGGCGACCCAGCTCGCCCGGCTCGTGGAATCGATGCGGGTGGTCAACGAGATGACGCTGGAGCTCATCCGCGACGTGCCGATCGGCGACATGCTGAATTTCCTCATGGACCGCGTCTTCGAGACGCTGAAGCCGGACCGGGGAGTGGTGCTCCTGAAGCGCGGGGACGTGCTCGAGACGGCCCTCGCCCGGACCGCGGACGGAGTCGGCGGCGACGAGATCCGACTCTCCCAGACGCTGGTCTCGACGGTCGTCGAGAAGCGCCAGGGACTCCTCGTCATGGACGCGGGCCAGATGGACGGCGTCGCGATGGCGCAGTCGATCCGGATCTCGGGAATCAAGTCGATCCTGGCCGCCCCGCTCGAGAACGCCGGAAACGTCGTCGGTCTCATCTACGTCGACAGCCGCCTCGGAAGGAAGACCTACACCGAGGACGATCTCCGGCTCCTGACGTCGCTCGCCAACGTCGCCGCCGCGAAGATCCAGAACGCCGCGCTCACCGTCGAGGCGGCGGAGAAGAAGCGCATGGAGCGGGACTTCTATCTGGCCCGCGAAATCCAGCAGAAGCTCCTCCCCGACGAAGCGCCCGACTATCCCGGTTTCGAGCTCCTGGGCGCGAACATCCCTTCGAAGGAGGTCTCGGGGGACTACTACGACTTCCGCCAGGCCGCCGACGGCCGGCTCTACGCGGTGATCGCGGACGTCTGCGGGAAGGGAGTCGGGCCGGCCCTCCTCATGGCGTGGCTGCAGGCGACGTTTTCCGCGTGGGCGGACGAGTCGATGCCTCTCTCGACGATGGTGACGCGGATCTCGGAGAGGCTCGCGGCGCGGACGGCGGAAGGGAGATTCATCACCGCATTCTTCCTCCTCATCGACCGGGAGACCGGACAGGTCGAGTACGTCAACGCGGGACACAACCCGCCGCTCTGGGTGAAGACGGCGGGGGAGATCCAGTTCCTCCCCACGCACGGACGTCCTCTCGCGCTCTTCCCGCAACCGTACGCCTCGACGACGATCACCCTCGCGCCGGGCGATCTGCTCCTCCTCTATACCGACGGGGTGACCGAGGCGAACAACCCGAAGGAGGAGGAGTACGGCGTCGAGAGGCTCTCCGCCTTCGCGAAGGCGCGCCGCGACGATGCGCTCGAGGGGATCGGGACGGCGCTGTTCCGTGAGCTCGACCAGTTCGCCGCGGACGTGCCGTTCGGGGACGACCGGACGCTGGTGCTCGTCCGGCGAAAATCCTAAGGGATCGCCGGCGCGGCGATGCATCGAGCCGGGCGGGCGCGTGCCTCGCCGCGCTCTCGAGTTTTTCTGAACCGATCGTTCGCCGCCGGTTCGCCGTCGAAATCCGACGGCCGAGAAGAAGGAGTTCTTCCTACTTCGAGGCGGGAACCGGCGGGTCGTCGACGGGTTCCGGCGCCGCCGATTCGCGCGTGGAGAGCCCCAGCCGCTTGATGATTTCGTGGAGCGTCGTGGGACGGGTCTTCAGGAGCTCCGCCGCCTTCTTCTGGACGCCTCCGGCGCGCTTGAGCGCCGAGACGACGAGCCGGCGCTCGAAGCCTTCGACGGCCTCCCGGTACGACAGGCCCTCGGCGGGGATCGAGACCGCCGCCGGCTCGTCGGCCGCGAAGACCGACTCGGGCAGGAGATCGTTGGTGATCGCGTCGCCGGCGCTCAGCACGACCGACCGCTCGATCGCGTTCTCGAGCTCCCGGACGTTGCCGGGCCACTGGTGCTGGAAGAGCGCCTTCATCGCCTCGGATTCGATCGCGCGGACTTTCTTTCCGTTCTCCGCCGCGTAGAAACGGAGGAAGTGCTCGGCGAGCAGCGGGAGGTCTTCCTTCCGGTCGCGGAGCGGCGGGAGCGCGATGCGGATCACGCAGAGCCGGTAATACAGGTCCTCCCGGAACCGACCCTGTCCGACGAGCTGCTTCAGGTCCACGTTCGTCGCGGCGAGGATCCGGACGTCCGCCTTCTGCGTGTCGGTCGCGCCGACGCGCATGAACTCCCGCTCCTGGATCACGCGAAGGAGCTTGGCCTGGGTGTCGAGCGAGATCGTCCCGATCTCGTCGAAGAAGAGCGTTCCGCCGTCGGCGACCTCGAAGAGACCCTTCTTGGTCGCGATCGCGCCGGTGAACGCGCCGCGGACGTGGCCGAACAGGTTGGATTCGAGGAGGTCCGACGGCATCGAGCCGGAGTTGACCGTCACGAACGGATTCGCCGCGCGCGGCGAGAGGTGATGGATCGCCTTGGCGACCAGCTCCTTTCCCGTGCCCGACTCGCCCTCGATCAGGATCGTCGATTTCGAAGGCGCCGCCATCCGGACGAGCTCGAAGACGCGCTGCATGGGAGGGGACTTCCCGACGATCCGGTCGAGCCCGCGGCGCAGGAACAGCTCGTCCCGCAGGCGGCGGTTCTCGTCCGCGAGGCGGCGCTGTTCGCCTCCCTTGCGGACCGTGAGAACGACCTCGTCGTTCTGGAAAGGCTTCGGGATGTAGTGGAACGCGCCTTCGCGCATCGCCGCGATCGCATTCTCGATCGACGAGTACGCCGTCACGACGACGACGACGGCGGCCGGGTCGCGGCGCTTGATCTCCCGGAGCACTTCGAGACCCGGGCGGTCGGGCAGCATCAGGTCGAGGAGGATGACGTCGAAGACCTCGTCCTCCGCGGCCGCGAGCGCCGCGGCGGCCGTGGCGGCTTCGCGCACGCGGTGTCCCTCGCGAAGGAGGAGCGACGAGAGGACGTCGCGAATGACCTCTTCGTCGTCGACGACCAGGACGTTCATCCGGGCCATTCTATCCGCCCGGCCCGGCCGCTTCGCGGGCGACGAGTTTCATGGGAGAGAACGCCGCGGCGCCGCGGGCCGCGATCCGCTCTGCCGCCGTCCCCGGAGCCCTGGCGCGTCCGGCCTGGCGACGTTCGTCGAACCCGTGTGCCGTCGGGACTTCGATCCCGCCGAACTTCCGGTGAAGAGGCGCCGGATGCGGACGTCCGGGCGCGGCTCATCGAGGGAGCCAGACGGTCGCGACGGCTCCCCCCTCCGCTCTCGGCGCGAGGCGCAGCTCGCCGCCGTGCCGCTCGACGATCTCCCGCGCGATCGTCAGGCCGAGTCCCGTTCCCCCCGACTGGCGCGTCGTGAAGAACGGCTCGAACGCGCGCCGGGCTTCTTCCTCCGTCAGCCCCTTGCCCCGATCCGCGACGTCGATCCTCCAGCGCCCGTTCTCGGCGGCGGCGGAAACCTGGACGACGCCGCCGTCCGGCGACGCGTCGCGCCCGTTGATCAGGAGGTTCACGAACACCTGCTCGAGCTCGCGGGCGTCGCCGCGCGCGGGGAGAGAGGCTTCGAGACCGCGGGTCTCCACGCGGACGCCGCGCGGCGCGAACGCCGGCTCGGAAGACTCGATCGCGTCGCGCAGGACCCGGCCCACGTCGATCGGCTCGTGCGTGCCGTGCCGTCCCCGCGCGAACTCGAGGAGGTTGCCGACCAGGCGGGACGCGCGGAACGTCTGTCGCTCCATCTTCTTCAGGATCGCGTAGCGCGGGTCGGCCCGATCCGTGTCGGCCAGCAGCATCTGCGCGTAGGACGAGATCCCCGCGAGCGGCGTGTTCACCTCGTGCGCGACGCCGGCCGCGAGGACGCCGAGCGACGCGAGCCGCTCCTTTTCCGAGAGCCCCTTCTCGAGCTCGATGCGCTCCGTGATGTCGTCGAAGATCACGACGCGCGAGGTCGCCGAGCCGCGCAGGGGCGAGGCCGAGATGCGGTAGATCCGGGCCTCGCCGCGTCGGTTCGTCGTCCGGACGTCGAACGAGTGCTCGCCCGCGCCCCCGTCCAGCTCTCCCTCGGGAATCTCCGGAAGGATCCCGGCGAGCGGGCGTCCG
>DASTIQ010000049.1 GCA_035717485.1 Thermoanaerobaculia bacterium
TCACATCTGCACGCTCTACGACGTCGGAAGCGCCGACGGCGTCGAGTACCTCGTCATGGAGCTCCTCGAAGGTCAGACGCTCGCCGACCGCGTCGAGAAGGGACCGCTCCCCACCGACCAGGTGATCCGCTTCGGCATGGAGATCGCCGACGCGCTCGACCGCGCGCACCGCGCCGGCATCGTCCACCGGGATCTGAAGCCCGGCAACGTCATGCTCACGAAGTCGGGCGTGAAGCTCCTCGACTTCGGCCTGGCCAAGACGGCGGCCGAGCGGCGCGAGCCGGACCTCTCGTCCCTTCCCACGCAGATGGGCGCCTCGCGTCCGCTCACCCAGAAGGGCACGGTGATGGGCACTTTCCAGTACATGGCGCCCGAGCAGCTCGAAGGGAAGGAAGCCGACGGACGGACCGACATCTTCGCGCTCGGATGCGTGCTCTACGAGATGGCGACGGGGAACAAGGCCTTCACGGGCAGCAGCCAGGCCTCGCTCGTCTCGGCGATCCTGCGCGACGAGCCGAAGCCGATCTCCGAGCTCGCCCCGATGGCGCCTCCGGCTCTCGACCGCCTCGCGAAGACCTGTCTCGCCAAGGACCCCGAGGAGCGGTGGCAGTCCGCGCGCGACGTCATGTCGGAGCTGCGCTGGATCGGCCAGGCGGGATCGCAGGCCGGCGCGCCCGCCATCGTCGTCTCGCGGAGGAAGAACCGCGAGAAGCTCGCGTGGTTCGGTTTTGCCGGCGCCGCGCTCCTCGCCGCGCTGTTCGCGATCGGATTCCTTCGCCGAGCGCCTCGCCCGTCGAAGCCAATTGTCGCTGCCCTCGTCCCTCCCGAGAAGATGTTCGTGACCGAATTCGCCCTCTCGCCCGACGGCACGAAGCTCGCCTTTTGCGCCCTCAAGCCGGGGGGTCAGCCGGGCCTCTGGGTTCGCTCACTCTCCGAACCGACCGCGAAGCTCGTGCCGGGCGCCGAGGACGTTTCTTTCCCTTTCTGGTCGCCGGACAGCAAGTACGTCGCTTTCTTCAGCCAGGGCGCGTTGAAGAGAATGGATGCCGCCGGCGGTCCGATTCTGACGATCTGCGACACCGAGCGGGTCGTCGGTGGAACGTGGAACCGGGACGGGACGATCGTCTTCGCGCTGCCGACTTCGCCGCTCTTCAAGGTAGCGGCGTCCGGAGGCAAGCCGATTCCGGTGACCCGGCTCGATGCGTCGCTCCACGTGACGGCCCATCGCTACCCCTCGTTCCTCCCCGACGGCGTGCATTTCCTTTACATGGCGGCGAACCTTTCGGCGCCTCTCGATGACCCGGGCAGCTCGATCCGGGTCGGCTCGCTCGACGGAAAGCTCGACAAGGCGCTCGTCCCGGTGGCTTCGAACGCCGCCTACGCGGAGGGACGTCTCTTCTACGGCCGCGACGGCTCGCTCCTGGCCCAGAGGATCGATCTCTCCCGCTGGGAGATGAAAGGCGATCCCGTGACGATCGGCGATCGACTTCCGGCAACGAACTGGTTCGGCCTCGCCCCGTTCTCGATATCCGGACAGACGCTGGTCTATCTTCCCCTCGTCGCCGTTCCCGGGCAGCTCACCTGGTTCGACCGCGGCGGCCGGTCGCTCGGTTCGATCGGGGAGCCCCGCCCCTACAATGTCCATCGCCTTTCGCCGGACGGCCGACGCGTCGCGGCCGACGTCTTCGACCCCGCGAGGGCCAAAACCGATATCTGGATCTTCGACACGGCCACCAGCGCCGGCACCCGGTTCGTCTCGACCAACTGGAGCGACTTCGCGCCCGTCTGGTCGCCGGAGGGAGATCGGATCGCCTTCGCCTCGACCCGGAAGTCGAAGGGTGCGAAGCCGGACATCTGGATGAAGCGCGTCGATGGCACGGCCGAGGAGCCGTTTTCCGAGTCGCCGGACAACCGCATCCCCGAAGACTGGTCGCCCGATGGGCACTTCCTCTCCTTCAACGCGACGCCGGCAACCGGGAAAAGAAATACCCAGCTCTGGTTTGCCGAGACCGGCGGCGCGCGCAAAGTCGTCCCTTTCTCCGTGGACGCATTCTCCCAGGGCAACAGCCGCTTCTCCCCCGACGGTCGATGGATCGCCTTCGAGTCCGACGAGTCGGGAAAATCGGAGGTCTACGTCCGGCCCTTCCCCGAGGGAACCGGCCGGTGGCAGATCTCCCCGGCCGGGGGTGGGACCCCCGTCTGGCGGCGGGATGGGAAGGAGCTGTACTACCTGGCTCCCGACTTCAAGATCATGGCCGCCCAGATCACGCTCTCGCCGACATTTCGCTCCGGAGCGCCCTACCCGCTGTTCGCCATCCATCCCAATGGCCTCCAGCCCTTCGACGTCTCGGCCGACGGGCAGAGGTTCCTCGTGGACACCGCCCCGAGCGATCAGGGCTCTCCACCTTTCAGCCTCGTCTTGAACTGGACCGGGTTGCTGAAGAACGACTGAACGACTTGAAGTTTGAAACGAGGATCGATTCGTGACACTGGCACAGGGAACCCGCCTCGGTCCCTACGAGATCGTTTCGCCCATCGGCGCCGGCGGCATGGGCGAGGTATACAAAGCCAAGGATGCCCGGCTCGGCCGCGACGTCGCGATCAAGGTCCTCCCCTCGCACCTGACCGACGATCCGGACCTGAAGGCCCGCTTCGAGCGCGAGGCGCGGGCGATCTCGCAGCTCACCCACCCTCACATCTGCACGCTCTACGACGTCGGAAGCGCCGAC
>DASTIQ010000050.1 GCA_035717485.1 Thermoanaerobaculia bacterium
TCACATCTGCACGCTCTACGACGTCGGAAGCGCCGACGGCGTCGAGTACCTCGTCATGGAGCTCCTCGAAGGTCAGACGCTCGCCGACCGCGTCGAGAAGGGACCGCTCCCCACCGACCAGGTGATCCGCTTCGGCATGGAAATCGCCGACGCGCTCGACCGCGCGCACCGCGCCGGCATCGTCCACCGGGACCTCAAGCCCGGCAACGTCATGCTGACGAAGTCGGGCGTGAAGCTCCTCGACTTCGGCCTGGCCAAGACGGCGGCCGAGCGGCGCGAGCCGGACCTCTCGTCCCTCCCCACCCAGATGGGCGCGTCGCGGCCGCTCACCCAGAAGGGCACGGTGATGGGCACCTTCCAGTACATGGCGCCCGAGCAGCTCGAAGGGAAGGAAGCGGATCCTCGGACCGACATCTTCGCGCTCGGATGCGTGCTTTACGAAATGGCGACGGGCAAGAAGGCCTTCACGGGCGCGAGCCAGGCCTCGCTCGTCTCTGCGATCCTGCGCGACGAGCCGAAGCCGATCTCGGAGCTCGCGCCGATGGCGCCGCCGGCTCTCGACCGCCTCGCGAAGACCTGTCTCGCCAAGGACCCCGAGGAGCGGTGGCAGTCCGCGCGCGACGTCATGTCGGAGCTTCGCTGGATCGGCCAGGCGGGATCGCAGGCCGGCGCGCCCGCCATCGTCGTTTCGCGGAGGAAGAACCGAGAGAAGCTCGCGTGGGGGATCGCGATCGCGGCGGTCGCGGGTCTCCTGGCCCTCACCGCCATGCAGCTTCGCCGGCACGAAGAGTCCGCCTCGACGGTCCGCTTCGACGTTTCCCCACCGCCCGACGTTCGATTCGGGTACGGCCTCGCGATCTCGCCGGACGGGAGCCAGCTCGTCTTCGAAGGGTCGGCCGCGGGCAAGCAGAAGCTCTACGTGCGCCGCCTCTCGGCGACCGACGTCAAGGAGCTCCCGGGAACCGACGGAGCCTCGTTTCCGTTCTGGTCGCCCGACGGATCTCGTCTCGGATTCTTCGTCGGGGGTTCGCTCAAGAGATACGACCTGGCGACGGGATCCGTCCAAACCCTGGCCCCGGCGTCGAACGGTCGCGGAGGAACGTGGAACCGGGACGGCGTGATCCTGTACGCGCCCGACACCGGGACCGCCCTCTTTCGCGTTTCCGCCGACGGCGGCAAGCCCGTCGCCGAAACGGTTCTCGATCCCCGCGGCCAGGAGGGAAGCCACCGCTGGCCCTCGTTTCTCCCCGACGGGCGCCACTACTTCTACCTCGTGCGGGGTTCGGCCTCGGGGAAGCCGGGAATCTACGTGGGAGAGCTCGGGTCGACGAAGAGGCGCTTCGTCGCCGAGGCGGCGTCGACGATCGCGTATTCCCCTCCGGGATTCCTGCTCTACATCCGCCAGAAAGCTCTCGTCGCCCAGAGGTTCGATGCGAAGACGCTCGAGACGCTCGCCGCGCCATTTCCGGTCGTCGCCGACGTGGAAGCGCTCGGCGACACGCAGCCGACGGGATACGCGCGATTCTCCGTTTCCGGCAACGGCGTTCTGGCGGTCCGGAGCGGGGTATCGAGCGTTTCGCAGCTCGCCTGGCTCGACAGGGAGGGCAAGAAGCTTTCCGCGGTGGGATCGGCCGGAGAACAGGACGAGCTCGCGCTCTCGCCCGACCAGAGATTCGTCGTTTTCGAGAGAAACGATCCCGCATTGGGGACCAACGACCTCTGGCGGCTCGACCTCGAACGCGGAATCGAGAGCCGGCTCACCTACGATCCCGGGAGCGAAAGCACCGCCGTCTGGCTTCCGGACGGCCGGAGCGTCATCTATTCGAGCGGCAGCGTCGTGGGCCTGCAGAAAGAGATCGACCAGGTCAACTCGGCGGGCACGGGAGACAAGCACGTTCTGCTCCAATCGAACGGGAGCTCCGTTTATCCCGACGCCGTCTCGCCCGACGGCAAGTTCCTGCTGTACGAGCAGCAGACCCAGAAGGGAAGCCTCGACCTGTTTCTCCTGCCGCTCTCGGGAGGAGGCAAGCCCGTGACCTACCTCGCGACACCGTTCGACGAGGCGCACGGGCAGTTCTCCCCCGACGGCCGATTCATCAGCTACACGTCGAGCGAATCGGGCCGCGAAGAGATCTACGTCCGTCTGTTCCCCGGGGGAGACGAGAAGTGGCAGGTCTCGACGTCCGGGGGCGACCAGTCGACGTGGAAGGCGGACGGGACCGAGCTCTACTACCTCTCACCTCAGCAGGACATCATGGCCGTTCCGGTCGAGAAGAAAGGAACGGGCCTCTCCTTCGGAACTCCGGCGAAGCTTTTCCCCGTGCGCGTTCCCGCCTGGGGCGTGACGCTCTCGCGCACGGGCTTCCAGGTCTCGCGCGACGGGACACGGTTTCTCGTCAACCAGGTGACCGGCGGCACGGACCGCTCCCCGATCACCGTGGCCCTGAACTGGACGGCGGATACCAAGAAATAACGTCGGCCGGTCGCGCTCGCGCAGAGCGCTGGAACGCGCCGGCCTCCCAGAACGCGATCCTCTTCACCTCGGTTGCTCGCGCCCTGCGGACGCGGCCAGTTACGCGCCTGGCGCTAGCG
>DASTIQ010000051.1 GCA_035717485.1 Thermoanaerobaculia bacterium
GCGGCTCGAACTGGGCCCGGAGGGCCCGCTCGATCCCTTCGCCGGTCTTGTACCCCGGCCAGAGGCGATTGCGAAACGACTCGATGACGTGATCGGTCGCCACTCCGACGTGCGTCGCCCCCTTCTCGATCAGCTCGAGGACGGTGTTCGCGGCGCCGGCGACGGCCCCGAGCGGGCGGTCTTCGCCTTTGGTGAAGCGCCGGAGCCCGTAGAAATGCCGGAACAGCTCGTACGTTCCGTCGATGAGATGGACGATCACGGAAGCAGGGTCGCCGAGAAGGTCAGCCCCGGTCCCGCCAAGGCCCGCGGTGGACCCCCGGCGCGTCGTCCTCGTATTCGCGGGGAAAGCGCGCGACGAAACGCATGCCCAGGAAGATGAGCACCGTCAGGAACGCGACCGTGAAGGCGAGTGTCCGGCCCTGCCAGAGCTCGACGAACCAGTCGCGGAATTCGGCCGCCAGGATGTTCGCCTTGCCGCCATAGAGCTCGAGGTCGTGGAGGTACATCTTGTTCTGCATCGGGTCGTAGCCGTTCGGGTTGTCGGCGTCGGGGCCGGCGACGACGTAGATCACGATCGCCGCGGCGAACCCGATCGCGAGGATCGCCCGGCGGATTCGTTGCAGGCGACGGGAGTCGGCCATCGGCAGGAAGGGTATCGCAGCGTGGCTCCGGTCCGTGACGCAAGGTCAATGAGGCGCGGTCAGAGCCGAGCGAGACGCGCACCCACAGGCCGACGGCCCCGAACGCGTACCGGGAGCGTATGTCGCAGGGCGGCGCGGCCGGCACGCGCCCGTATTCGCTCGATGCATCGCCGCGCCTGCCGGGCTACTGTGCGGTGTAGGCGCCGTCGATCAGATACCCCGCGCCGGTCATGAACCCCGCCTCGTCGGAAGCCAGGAACGTCACGAGCGCCGCGACTTCCTCCGGCTCGCCGATCCGGCCGATCGGGTGCAGCGGCAGCACGGCGGCCTCCAGTTCCGCGGCGACGAGCGGCGTATGAACGAAGGCCGGCTGAACCGCGACGACGCGGATTCCGAACGGGGCGAGCTCGAGAGCGGCGGCCTTCGTCAACCCCTGGATCCCGTGCTTGGCCGCGACGTACGCCGGCGCGCCCTTGAAGCCGACGCTCCCCAGAATCGAGGACACGTTCACGATCACGCCGCCGCGGCCGCTCGCTTTCATGACGCGCGCCGCATGCTTGATCCCGTAGAAGACCGACGACAGGTTCGTGTCGATCACCCGCTGCCAGTCGGCCGCGCTCTTTTCCTCGATCGGGACCGCCCGCTCTCCGATGCCCGCGTTGTTGACGAGGACGTCGAGGCGCCCGAGCCGGGAGAGCGCGCCGTCGATCATTTCCCGCATCGAGTCCTCGCGGGAGACGTCGGCGGTCGCGGAGACGGCCGAGGCGCCGATCTCCTCCGCGACGGCCCGCGCCGCATCCTCGCGGCGGTCGGCGACGACGACCGAGGCCCCCTCCGCGGCGAACCGCCGGGCGATCGCGGCGCCGATGCCGCTGCCTCCTCCCGTGACGACGGTGTTTCTTCCGTCGAGCTTTCCCATGCGGCCTCCATCCTCCGGCGGCGGCCGGTTCGAGTCAACGGGGAGCGGGTGCCTTGACGACGGGGAAGGGCGCTGCCAGAATGATAATAATGATTACTATCTCAACATGAGCGCGGCTCTTCGCGAACCCAAGCAGGCCCGGAGCGTCGAAACCTGCAACCGTCTCCTCGATGCGGCCGAAGCGATCATGGAGGAGAAGAGCTTCGACGACGCGACGATCGAGGACATCGTGAGCCGGGCCGGGCTGACGACGGGGGCTTTCTACGCCCGGTTTCGAAACAAGGAGGCCCTGTTCCGTCACCTGGAGGATCGCATGACGTCGGAGTTCATCGCGATCTTCTCGGAGGTGACGGCCGGGACCGGAACCGCGGTCCGCGGCGGCGAGCTCCTGCGGCGGATCATCGCCGTCTGGGCGAGCGAGTACGTTCGGCGCCGCCCGGTGGCGCGCGCTCTCGTCCTGCGGTCGCATACCGACGTCCCGATCCATCGTCGGCTGCAGAACCTGAACCGCCTGAACCACGCGCGAACGATTCGCGGTCTGACCCGGGACAATGCGATCCGCCATCCGAACCGGGCGGTCGCGGTCGATTTCGCGATGCTCGCGGCGCGCTCGGTGTTGCGGGAGGCGATCCTCTTCCGCGAGGTCTGGCCGGGCCGTCCGCCCCTCTCGGTGGATGCGCTCGTGCGTGAGCTCACCCGGATGACGCTCGCCTACCTCGGAATCGACGCCGATTCCGACGGCGAAGCGGCCGACGGCGAATGAGCGGCGGCGAACTCGCCGGCGGCGGAGCGGCCTCTCCGGAGGAGATCGCCGGAGCGCTGTACGCGTGCATCTCGGGGCCGGCGGGGGCCGCGCGCGACTGGGCCCGGTTCCGGAAGCTCTTCGCCCCCGAGGCACGCCTCATGCCGCTCGCCGCGGGAGAGGACGGGTCAACGAGGCCCGAGGTCTTCGACGTGGAGGCGTACGTCGGCTCGAGAAGCCGGCTGCTCGCCTCGGTCTCGTTCTGGGAGATCGAAACCGACCGCCGGGTCTTCGTATGGGGCGACGCCGCCCACGTATTGTCGTTCTACGAGTCGCGGCGGACGCCGGACGGTCCACCCTTCATGGCGGGGGTCAACAGCATTCAGCTTTACCGATCGGAAGGCCGCTGGCGGGTCGTCTCGATGCTGTGGGACAACGGTCCCGACGCGCGGGCCCGAATCGGAGAAAGCGAAGAGATCTGAGATCGTCCGCCGAACAGATCCGCCTTTACGGCCGCTCCTGCCCCCCACGAACCCTCGCCTGCCCCAAAAAAAAGGCGCCCCGGAGGACCGGGGCGCTGGGAAGGAGTTGGTTGGTTGGTTGGGTTAGACGCTCTTGCCGGACAGCGACTTTCCGGACAGGGACTTTCCGGAGAGCGACTTGCCCGAGAGGCTCTTGCCCGAAAGCGACTTCCCGGAGAGCGACTTGCCAGACAGGCTCTTGCCCGAGAGCGACTTCCCGGAGAGGGACTTGCCCGAGAGGCTCTTGCCCGAGAGCGACTTGCCGGACAGGCTCTTGCCCGAGAGCGACTTGCCCGAGAGGGATTTGCCCGAGAGCGACTTGCCGGAGAGGCTCTTGCCCGAGAGCGACTTGCCCGAGAGGCTCTTACCCGAGAGCGACTTCCCGGAGAGCGACTTGCCCGAAAGGGACTTGCCGGAGAGGCTCTTGCCCGAGAGCGACTTGCCCGAGAATTCCTCGGGGGAGGGCGCCGTCACCGCCGGGTTGTTGCCGAGGCTGCCGACCCGGATCTCGCCCATCTCTTTGCCCGTGCCTTCTTTGATCTTGGCCTTCTGTTCGTCCGTAAGCTTGATTCTGACTTCGTTCGACATTTTGTTCCTCCGCTTTCTGGGAGTCACCAAGCGCAACGTTCGAGCCATGTTCTTCAAGAGCAACCCGCAGACTCAGAGTGCTGTTGAAACGACACTTATCTGCGTTCTGGCGATGCCTGGCTTCGACCTCGTGAATCTTTTCGTCGTGAATTTTTCACAATAAGTGAATTTCTCACATGCCGTCGAGCCCGACGCGCCCCACGCGGCTCCCCCCGGATGCCTTTGATCCCGCCAGCGATTCCGCCTCGAGAAAGATGCGCCGAACTTCGGGGAAGCGGCGCCGGATCTCCGCCTCGAGGCGTCGCACCGCGCTTTCGACGTCCTCGAGGGAAAGACCTCGGCGAAACCGGAGCTCGAGATTCAGCAGGACGTCTGCGGGCCCGAGGTGCATCGTGAGCGGAGCTCCGGCGGTTTCCACGGCGTCGTCCTCGGAAGCGATCCGCCGGATCGCCTCCGCCCGCTCGCCGTCCAGACTCTCGCCGATCAGCAGCCCGCGCGTCTCGTAGAGCAGGATCGCGGCGACGGCGCCGAGAACGATGCCGATCAGGATCGAAGCGACGCCGTCGAAGACCCGCGTCCCGAGAAGGGCGTCGAGCCCGAGCCCCGCCGCGGCGACGCCGATCCCGACGAGCGCCGCCGAGTCTTCGAGCAGAACGACGAACTGCGTCGGATCCTTGCTCCGGCGGATCGTCTCGACGATTCCCCGGCCGCTCGGCTGGTTCTTTCGGAAGTGCCGCAACGAGATCACCCACGAGATCGACTCGAACACCGCGGCGAAGCCGAGCACCCCGTAGTTCCAGGCGGGCCTGGCGAGATCGGTGGGATGAACGACGTGGAGGATCCCCTCGTAGACCGAGATCCCTCCGCCGGCGCCGAAGATGACGAGGGAAACGACCATCGACCAGAAGTACAGCTCGCGGCCGTGGCCGAACGGGTGCGCGCGATCCGCCGGGCGCCGGCTGAGCCGTTCGCCGAGGAAGAGGAGCAGGCCGTCGGCCGAATCGACGACAGAATGAACCGCTTCCGAGAGCAGCGCCGAGCTCCCGGTGACGAACGCCGCGGCGAACTTTCCCGCCGCGATGACGACGTTGGCCGCGACCGCCGAGAAGATGACGAAAACCGAGCCTTCGCGCGCCACGGCGGGAGACCTGCGAAGGCCGTACCAGCAGGGATATCTTGCAGCCGGGTCCGCGTCAGCGGAGGCCGTCGACACGGATCAGATCGCTCAGCGAGCGGCGGAAAGAGAAGGCGATCGTCTTCCCGTCGGGCGTCATCCGGATCGGCGCGACGGCCAGGACCCCTGCCTTGTCCGCCGGTTCGACGGAGCGGAAGAGCTCGTTCCTTCCCGTGGCGACGTCGAGCTTCCGGATCCGCCCCGGGAGCGCCGTCGCGTCCTGGTAATACACGCTTCTCCCCGATGGGTCCCACGCGAGCACGCAGCGCGCTTCCGGAGCGGCCGGCACGAGACGCGGAGGCCCGCCGCCGACGGGGATGAGAGCGATCCGGCCGTCCGCCGCGACCGCGGCGATGGTAAACGGATCGGGCGACACCGCGAAGCACTGAGTCGAGCCGAGCGGCGGCGCCTCGATCGGCCGTGCGGAAGCGTCCTCGGGAGTACGGACGTAGAAGAGCGAGCCTCCCGTCGCCGACGACGCTGAAATCACGATCCGTTTTCCATCGGGCTGCCACTCGACCCATTCGGGGTCGAAGCCGGGCGTATCGACCGGCTGCGGCCGGCCGGCGCCGGTCGGCACGATCGTGAGCTCGCGCTTCGGTTTCTCTCCCCCCCGCGCAGCGGCGTTCTCGCGGATGATCGCCGCGAAACGTCCGTCGGGCGAGAAGGAGCCTTCGAAGCCGAATCCGAGCCGGCTGGCCGGAGATCCGTCGGTCCGCCGGATGTAGGTCACGTACTCTCCCACCGAAGTGACCGCCCGCCCCTGTTCCGAGAAGAGCAGCCATTGCCCGTCGCGGCTGACGTCGGTGGGCCAGGTCCAGTCCAGCCACGACATGTCTTTCGGCGCCGCCGCCGCGGGAGTGACGATCTGCGTCTCGCGCCGCTGGTCGAACCGCGCCATCAGCGCCTGCCCGTTTCGGAAATCCAGCAGGTTGTCGAAGGCGCCGGCCGAAAGAAGCGTGCGCTCGCGGCCCGAAAGGGACGAAGCCCCGAGGTAGAACCCCTCGCTGCGCGTGGCGGTCCAGTAGACCTCGCGGCCGTCGCCGGACCACGCGACCCCGCGGAGGTTCCCGAATCCCTTCGCGACTTTCGTGAGCCGTCCCGAACGAGTGACGACGGCGACGTCGCCGAGCGAATCCCCCTCCGATCCGTGCAGTTCGAACGCGACGCGGTCGCCGTCGGGCGAAACGCGCACGCCGTCGATCCACCCGCCGGTCGAATAGAGCGTCTTCCCGGCCGGGTACTCGAGCACGCACTGCCGGCCGACCATCCGAGCGATCGCGAAATCGTTCCCGTCGGGGGACCAGTCCGCACTGACTACGCGCTCGGCGACCGGGCGAGGCGTCCCGCCCGTGATCGGGACCCGGGCGAGCGTGGATTCCGACATGAAGCCGTAGGTGTAGTGGAAGCCGAGCCCGATCGCGAGCTCGTCGGATTTCGACACCGAAAAGAGCTGCGCCGGGGGAAGGTCGAGCTTCTGCGATTCGGGACCGGTCGATCGGACGCTGTAGATCGCGATCGGTTCGTCCTGGAGCGTCGCGGAATAGACGACGGTCTTCCCGTCCGAGAGGAACCTCGCCGAAAGCACCGCCCCGCGCCGGAACGTCAGCGGCATGTAGGTCGGGGGATGCTCCCGGGCGTTCCGCGCGCCGTTCCGGCGGCCGAGCAGGAACGCCGCGGCCGCGAGCATCAGCGCGGCGGCGAGGGCGGCGGCCGGAACCCAGCGGCGCACCGGAATGCGGGCGCGCGCCGGCCCGCTCCGGATCGACGAATCGCCGGCCGCGTGCTTGAGGTCGAACGCGACGTCGCGCGCGGACTGGAATCGCTCCGCGGGCGACTTCTCCAGGCAGTGCCGGACGATCCGGTCGAAATCGGGCGGGACGCCGCGCACCGTCGAGATCTCCGGCGGGTCTTCCTTCAAGACCGAATTCATCGTCTCGATGGCCGAATCGCCCTTGAACGCACGGCGACCGGTCGCCATCTCGTAGAGGACGGAGCCCAGGGAAAAAATGTCGCTTCGATGATCGGCCGCGCGGCCGCGCACCTGCTCCGGGGCCATGTAGCCGACCGTTCCCAGAACCGTTCCGGGATCCGTCGGCGAGGAGACGGTCGGAGAAGCGGTCGCGGAGTCGTCGATCGCCGGCGCCGCCTTCGCGAGGCCGAAATCGAGGATCTTCACGCGGCCGTCCGGGGCGACGAAGACGTTCTCGGGCTTGAGATCCCGGTGCACGATCCCGCGCTCGTGCGCCGCCGCGAGGCCCTCGGCGATCTGGACGCCGTAGTCGACGCATTTGCGGAAAGGAAGCGCACCCCCTTCGAGCCGGTCGCGGAGGGTCGATCCTTCGAGGAGCTCGGTGACGGCATAGGCGACGCCGTCCTCGGTTTTGCCGACGTCGTGGATCGCGAGGATGTTCGGGTGCGAGAGCGCGGCGACCGCCTTCGACTCGCGCTCGAAGCGGGCGGCCGCGTCGCGGTCGGAGGCGAGGCGCTCGGGAAGGACCTTGATCGCGACGTCGCGGCCGAGGCGGGTGTCCCTGGCTCTGTAGACTTCACCCATGCCTCCGGCTCCCAGGGGCGAGACGATTTCGTAAGGTCCGAGTTTGACGCCGGCCGCAAGCGTCATGAAAGCCTCTCGGCCGCGCCATACCCGCCGTCGCCAGGGCGATGGCGGGACTTCCGGCTCGCGGCAGCGAGCGAAGGCGGATCGTACGGACCGAGTCTCGTTCCCGGGCTCGGGACGGGCCTTTCCGGGGGCAGACCCGATGTCGCGCCGAAGCTGGTGACTTTCAGTCGATGTTCCTCGACCGATATTAGCGCACGGCCGCCGCCGTTCGTCGCGGCGTCAGAGGACGGAAGCGCGGATCGGGGCGGGAGCGGCAGCGGGGGCGACGCCGATTCCCTCTTCCGTCTTGCGGTACGCCTCGGGATCGTGTCGAAGCGCGCCCTCGGGAAGCCACTTCCAGAAGGGGCCGAGCTCCTGCCGCACGAGGTCGGAATAGAAAGCGGGAATCTCCTCGGTGTCCTGATGGAAGAAGTCGCGGACGCTCCGATCGGCCTCGAGGCGCCGCCGGACCTCGCGGTAGTGGACGAGGCGTCCGAAGCCCTCCGAGGAGACGGCGCGAACGACGTTGAGCCACCGCGGGATCGGCGTGCGCGCGGCCCGGAAGCGCCTCGAGATCGCCTTCCACGAAAACGTGTATTTCGTGAGCGCGATCACCTCGTCGTAGAAGTCCGGCCAGGAGTAATTCTTCGGGCGCACGTTCATCGCGCGGTTGTTGTCGAGGAAGTGGAAGGGGAACGGCAGAACGCGCCCCGCGCGCTGGTACTCGAGATTGAGCGGCGCCGCGCGCCCGAAGGCGGACAGAAGCGAATAGCCCGGGAAGGCCCCGGGGGCGAGGTCGATGAAGCGGCGCGTCAATTCGAAGGGCTCGGGGCCGGCGTCGGAATCGAGGCCGAGAACGAAATTCGTCTGGACGTAGGGAACGTACCGGAGGATCAGGTTGACGTGCTCCGACACCTGCCTGACCTTCTCCATCCCCCGGCTCTGACCCGTCCTCGACTTGTTGCCGAGGTCGTACCAGGATTCGACTCCGGGAAGGAGCGCTTTGAAACCGCTCCGCGCCAGACGCTTCAGGTGCGGCTCGGAAAGGAGCGAGAGGCTGCTCTCGGCGGCGAAGTCGACGCTGCCGGGCGGGACGGCGTCGTCGATCGCGTCGAGATAGTCGTCGAACCGGACCCCGAAGTTCGGATCGTGCCATCCGACGCGGGGACGGCCGAGGGTGCGCTTCAAGAACCTCAGGTCGTCGCGCAGCATGCCGAAGTCGAGCGGTTGATAGGGGACGACCGAATCGATGCAGAAGCTGCACGTGTACGGGCAGCCGAGGCTCCCGAGCATCGGCACGATCTTCAGGAACGGGGCCTTCCTCAGGGTGGGCTCGATGAACTTCCAGCGCTCGCGAACGCTCGGCAGGGACGCCGGCTGCCGTTTCGCATCGAGGTGCAACCCCTCGCCGGGGTGGGGAGAGCAGTCTCGCAGGATCTCGCCGACGATCGTCCGGTCGGTGAACCCGGCGACGTAATCGAAGTACCGCCGCGCGTCTTCGGGATAGCACCGCGCGTGCGGCCCGCCGAGGACCGTGACCGCTCCCCGCGCCCGGAAGTAGCCGCTCAGCGCGTAGGCCAGGAGCGCCGCTTCCGTGAACGCGCCGATGAAGACGATGTCGACGCTTTCGGGCAGCTCGGCGGCGAGGTTCTCGAGTCCCGTGTAGCAGACGAACGTGACGGCATGACCTTCCGCCTCGCACCACGCGGCGACGACCTGCGGCATGACGCTCGCGAGGTTGGCGTGCATCACCCGGGCGTACAGAGCCCGCGTCGGGCCCCGGCTGACGAGATCGATGACTCCCACCCGAAGCTTGCGCATTTCTCGTCATTCTATCGGGCAGACCCCGGCAGGAGGTGGAAGTGCCGCAAAACGGATCTTCCGGATATCCGGCATCCGCATTGCAATTCGGGGTTCCGTGCCCGCGCCAACCGTCCGGAAGAGCCCCCGGCGAGCGCTTCTGTGCGCGCTGGCGTTTGCCGTTGCCGCCGCGGCCCCGGCGTCCGCTCAGCCTCGTCTGCTTCCCGGATTCCAGGATTCTCTCGTCGTCGGCGGGTTGACGCACCCGACGGTCGTCCGTTTCTCCCCGGACGGCCGGATGTTCGTCGCGGAGAAAAGCGGCCTGGTAAAGGTCTTTCCCTCGTTGTACGTTCCGCAGCCGTCGATCTTCGCGGATCTCACGAAGAACGTCGACGACTACTGGGACCGGGGCCTTCTCGGGATGGCGCTCGATCCCGGCTTTCCGCAGAAGCCGTACGTCTACGTCCTGTACGCGTTCGACGCGCCGATCGGCGGAACGGCGCCCGTCTGGAACGACGGTTGCCCGACGCCGCCGGGGCCGAACACGGACGGGTGCGTCGTGAGCGGGCGGCTCTCGAGGCTCACGGCGTCCGGCAGCCGCATGTCGGGCGGGGAGAAGGTCCTCGTCAACGCGTGGGGGCAGCAGTTTCCGAGCCACTCGGTCGGCTCGCTCCAGTTCGGATTCGACGGGGCGCTCTATGCGAGCGCCGGAGAAGGCGCGAGCCTCGGAACGGTCGATTACGGGCAATTCGGCGGAAACCCGCTCGGAGATCCTCCCGGCGGAGTCGGGGGCGTGATGCAGCCTCCGTGGGCGGAGGGCGGGGCTCTCCGCAGCCAGAGCCTCCGGAGAAGGCGGGGAGAGCCGGCGGTCCTGAACGGGACGGTCATCCGGGTCGATCCGGCGACCGGGAACGCCCGGTCCGACAATCCTCTCGCCGCGAGCGCGGACGCCAACGCCCGGCGCATCGTCGCATACGGTTTCCGGAACCCTTTCCGGTTCACGATCCGCCCCGGCACGGGCGCGTTGTGGATCGGCGACGACGGGACGAACCTGTGGGAGGAGATCAACGTCGCCCCGCGTCCCGCGTCCGAAGTGAAGGACTTCGGCTGGCCCTGTTTCGAGGGGGCGTTCCCGATGCCCGACTGGGTCAGCGCGCAGGTGAACATCTGCATGAACGATCTCTACCGCGACCCCTCGGCCGCGGCCGCGCCCTGGTTCGCCTACCGTCATTCCGACGACGTCGTCGCGGGCGACGGCTGCGCGAAAGCGGGTTCCTCGGTGACCGGTCTCGCGTTCTACGGGGGAGGGAGCTATCCGACGGCCTACGACGGAGCCCTCTTCTTCGCCGACCACACCCGCAACTGCACCTGGGTGATGTTCGCCGGCTCGGGGGGCGATCCGGACCCTTCCACGCGAACCCTCTTCATCGGGAACGCCTCGCATCCCGTGGACCTCGAGATCGGCCCGGGCGGCGATCTCTACTACGTCGACTACGAGGGCGGAGCGATCCGCCGCGTCCAGTACGGGGCGCCGACCGCTTCGGCGGTCGCCGACCGAACGGAAGGCGCGCCCCCGCTCACGGTGAAGCTCGACGGGACCGGCTCGCACGGGTTCCGGCCGGGCGACACGCTCTCCTACGCCTGGGATTTCAACGGCGACGGCGACTATTCCGATTCGGCCGACCCCCGGCCCACGACGACGATCACGGAGTCGGGCGTGCACGCCATCCGCCTGCGCGTCACCGACGAGCGCGGGGTGTCCGCCTGGAGCGATCCGATCGCGATCGCCGCGTACGACGAGGCTCCGGAAGCGTCCATCGACGCGCCCGCCGGCGGATCGGCATGGTCCGTCGGCGATGCGATCCGGTTCAGCGGCCACGCGGCCGATCCGAAAGAGGGCGCGCTTCCTTCTTCGGCGATGACCTGGACTCTCGTGATGCACCATTGCCCGTCGGGTTGCCACACGCACGACATCCAGACGTTTTTCGGCGTATCGGGGGGGACCTTCAACGCGCCCGATCACGAGTACCCGTCGTCCCTCGAGCTGCGGCTGACGGCGGTCAATTCCCTCGGAATCCCCGGGATCGCGAGCGTGTACCTCCCGCCGAAAACCGCCGCGCTCTCCTTCGACTCCCTCCCGCGCGGACTGAAGCTCGACGCCGGCGACGGACCGGAAACGACTCCGTTCTCCCGGACCGTCATCGCCGGTTCCCGGAACACCGTCAGCGCTTCGGGCCGGCAGACGATCGACGGGAGGACGTATCTTTTCCGGTCCTGGTCGGACGGAGGCGAACCGACGCACGTCGTCGATGCGTCGGCTCCCGAACGCTCACTGACCGCGATCTATCAAGCGGAGACGGTTCTTCCCGTTCCGCCGCCGACCCCGGCACGGATCGAAGGGAGGCCGCCGGGACACGGCGAATCGCCCTGACTCAGGAGTCGGGCTTCGGTCGTTCCTCGGTCAGGATGTCCGTCCAGCGGCGCCCGAAGCCGCGCGGCTCTCGTCGCGGATTGCGGCGCTCGAGGAGCCGGTAGTTTCGAACCGCCCGGAAGCTCAGCTCCATGCAGGGGCGGCAGTAGCGGGCTCCCTCCAGGATGAAGAGCGGCCCTTCGACCCCGCAGCGGTGGCACGTTCCGGTCACGGGAAGCATCGGAGCAACGAGTGTGCCGCCGCCCGGGCGACCTCTCGAGCCGAGTTCTGGCATTCCCGATGCACATCCTCTCGGGAGGGCGGGCGGAACGCTCCGCCCGGGAGGGTGTCATGCTGAGGCTCGCCGTCGTCTTCCTTCTCGTCGGGATCGTCGCGGCACTCCTGGGGTTCACGTCCATCGCCGGAGCGTCGTTTGCGATCGCCAAGATCTTCGCGTTCCTCTTCCTCGTGCTTTTCCTCGTCTTCCTGCTGATCGGCATGAGCGTCGCCCGGCGCGTGTGAGGCTGACCCTGCCGGGTCGGCAGTCGCGAGTCGGGGAGTCCGCGAGTCGAAAGTCGCGAGGCGACGGTCGCGCGTCGCGGGTTCCGGGGTTTCTTCGGCGCTCCCAAGTCCTGACTCGCCACTGACCGAGTCGGGACTCCCTCCGGCCGGCTCGCGACGGATCGGCTCGCCACTTCCCGGGGCGTCGGTTACCATCGGCCGATGGCGCCGCGGAGATGAGGTCGCGGATCGGCGGCGGCCGTCGCCGGGGCAAGATGGGCCCCGCCGTCCTCGTCGTCCTCGGCATGGCGGGTCTCTTCGTCTACCTGTGGGCGGCGATGCGCGGCCCCGTGGTGGTCTGGTCCGACAGCCGCATCGATCTCGCTCTCGCCCGCGAACGGCTCGGTTTCCTCGGAGGAAAGGCCTATCGCGACGTCGGCGGCTGGGGACACGCGATCAAGCCCGGGTACATCCTGTTCCTCACGCTCTGCCGGACGTTTTTCGGCAATCCCGTCCGGGCCTCGGTCGTGATCCAGTCTCTCGCCCTCTTCGCGGCGATCGCGGCCGTCGCGGCCCTCGTCGCCGGGAAACGAGGACGCGGTCACGGAGCGGCGTTCTTTCTCGCCGTGCTCGCCATGCTTTCGTTCCGCGACGCCGCGAGCGCGGTGATGAGCGAGTCCCTCGCGACCGCCGGCTTCGTCGCGGCCGCCGCGGTTATCGCGCTCGCCCGCGGCGACACGATCCGGCGGCTCTTCCTCCTGGGAGCGGCGATCGCGGCGCTCTTCCTCGTTCGCCCGAACGTCGGCGCGGCCGCGGGAGTGCTCGCCCTCGTGGGCCTCGAGTCTCCCCGCCTCCGCCGGCCGGTCGTCTGGGGCGCGCTCGCGGCCGGTTTCCTGGCGCTCTGGGCGCCGCTCGAGCTCGCGCGGCGCGCGCACGATCCTTCGCCGGGGCGATCGGGGATGTCGAGCGCCGTGCTGACCGGCTCGCTCGACTATCTCTGGCCGGCCGTCGTCCCGCACTGGCCCGCCGCCGCGACTCCCGCCGGGACCGCGCGAGACGAGCTGCGGCTCGCCGGTTCGCGCTGGGCGGCGATGTGGCCGCCGGCCACCCCGGAGATCCGCCGGCAGTGGATCTGGCGGGCATTCCACGCCCTGCTCGGGACCGACTATTACGACGCGAGCTGGTCGGCGGCGTACTGGCGCATCGACGAGGGCGCGAAGATCGCGCGGCCGTTTCTCGTCCTCCTCGCCGTCGGGTGGACGCTCTGCGGGTGGCGAAGTCGGGAGACCCGGCGGTTCGCGCTCCTCGGGACGATCCTGATTCTCATGGTCGTCGCGCAGAGTCTCCTCGTCGGATCGCTCCCTCGCTACGGCCTTCCGTTCCTCGCGCCGCTCCTCCTCTTCGCGGTCCTCTCGGCGACGCGGAAATTCATCGCGCCGCTCCTGGCGGCCGCGGCTTTCGCGTGGCTCGTCTGGTCCCGCCCCGGCGTGCTCGACCGCGAATGGGGCCGCATCGAAAAGAGCGGCGTCGTGGTGCGGCAGGAGATTCCCCGAAACGGGCTCGATCGGCGGAGATCGGAGCTCCGCGTGCGGATCGGATCGCTGACCGGCGCGACTTCGGCGGAGCTCTCGATCGAGGACGAGAGCGGCCGGCCCCTCTTTTCGAGCCGCCGGAATCCGCATCCGGAGAGCCCCACCATCGTCGTCCCGCTGCCCGCCGATCTCGTCGAGCGCAACCGCCGGGCGCCCGTCGAGATCCGGTTCGTCGCGGGCGGCGGGTTCGACGCCACGAACTTCTACGTGTTTCCCGTCGTTCCCCGGCCCTGGGGAGCTCCGGCCCGCCGGGAGGGGAGCCGGGCGCTTTCGCCGACCACGGGCGTCCTCAGCGGCGGGCTGGACTGGTGGTAGCGCCGGAGAGCGTCTCCTCGCCGCGGACGGATTCGGAGCGCCCCCGGAAGCCGGGGTCGAGCGCGGCACTCCCGAACATCGACGGCGTCGAGTATTCCGGCAGCAGGGGGCCGCGCGCGAGCACGTCGAGGTCTTCCTTCAGCCGGAGGACGAGCGGCCGGAGCTCGGGGGGATAGGCCGCGAGAGCCTGCGGCGCGGCCGCCGCATTCAGAAACGGACGCCACCGCGTGACGGAGTAGAGGCCGGCGGGAAGGGGAAGATTCGCGTCGGGGAAACGCAGGTGCGGGTAGAGCCCCGCGAGGCCGCCGAATTCCGATCCTCCCACGATTCCGAGCGTGACCCGCCGCTCGATCGCCCTCTTCTCGAGGCGGCCGAGGTCCTGTCCCCAGTCGAGATTGGAATCCGCGAACCATTCCTCCATCGGCCCGATCGCGCGGCCGAGCGCGGACGAATCGGCGACCCAGTACGGATACGCCCATGCGGCGCCCGCGATCGAAAGGGCCGCCGCCGCGACGAGAGCGCGGGGAGCCATGCGGGCGAGCGGCGCCGCCCAGAGCGCGAGGAAGGGATAGATCGGCAGGAGGTATCGCGCGCCGAGGAGATAGTGCGCGGGGAGAGCGGCCGCGAAGTACAGGACCGGCGGAACGATCGCGTGGAGGGGCAGCCGGCGCGCCGCGAAGGCGACGCCGGCGAGCCCCGCCAGAAGGGCGACCGTCCCGAACTTGAACGCGACGCATGCGGGAAAGTAGCCGGAAGCGCCGGTCGTCGTGATCCGGCCGTGGAAGAACGCGGGATACCCTCCCCGCCGGAACGCGGGCGAACCGACGAGCGCCGTGCCCAGCGCGTAGCGCGCGAGTCCCGGGCTCACGCCGGCGAGCCGCTGGGCCGCGGCGAGAACGGGCCCCATCCCGCCGGCATCGAGCCGGTTCGTCGTTCCGCCGCTCCGCGCCGCCGCGATCTCCGAGCGAACCTCCGCCGCGGACGCGTTGCGCGAGGCCCATCCGCAGATCGCGGCGAGCGTCGCGCCCGCCACGATCGCGACCGCGAGATGCGCCGCGAGCCCGCGGCGGGACGGCCGCCGCAGAAAGGAAACTCCGACGACCGCGGGCACCAGGAAGACGGCCGAGTATTTCGCCGCCAGGGCGGCGCCGAGGACAACGCCGGCTGCCGCGATTCGACTCCCGCGGAACCGGCCGTCGGGAGCGTCGAGGAGGAACGCGCCGCAGAACACGAGAGCCGCCACGGGGGCGTCCGTGGCGATGAAATGGGCATGCGCGCCGAAGAGCGTCGAGGACGCCAGGAGCGCCGCCGACGCCCAGCCGCCGGCCGCTCCGCCGAACGAAGCGCCCCAGGCGCCGCAGGCGGCAATCGCCGCGAGCGCGATCGCGATCGCGGGAAGGCGCGCGGCGAAGATCCGCGTTCGAGCGCTCTCGTGCGGATCCAGGAGAAGCGAGGGCGCCGGCGCCCGGGGATCCGTCCCCCGGGGCGCGGCCTCCGCGCGCGACCGCCAGGGACGCGCGGCCGCGGAGGCGAGGATCTTGACGAGCGGCGGGTGCTCGGGGTTCGCCGACGGGTTCCCGAGATCGAAGGCGAGCGATCCGTCGAAGAAATGGATCGGCTCGTCGACGATCGGGGCGTCGTTCCAGGCGAGCGCGAGCTGCGCGGCGGTCCAGACGACGCAGAGCGCGGCCAGGGCCCACGCGAGGGAGTT
>DASTIQ010000052.1 GCA_035717485.1 Thermoanaerobaculia bacterium
CGCGACTCGCCGGAGGCGGCGGCGGGCGCCGGCGCCGCGTCGGCGACCGGCAGGCGAACGACGAACTCGCTCCCCTGTCCGAGGCCGGCGCTCGACGCCGTCACCGATCCGCCGTGGAGCTCGACCACGCGGCGCACGAGCGTCAGGCCGATTCCCACCCCTTCCCCCCCGGAACGCGCGTGCGGCTTGGCCTGGACGAACAGATCGAAGATATTCGGGAGGGCCTCGGGTGCGATGCCCTGCCCGTCGTCCCGCACGCGGAGGACGGCGTCGTCGCCCTCGCGGGCGATCGTGACCCGGATGTGTCCTCCCGGGCCGGTGTACTTGATCGCGTTGCTCAGGAGATTCATGAGCACCTGGTCGACACGGGTGGGATCGGCCTCCGCGACGACGGGCACCGGCGAGGCGTCGAAGGCGATGGACTGCCCGCGCTGCTCGGCGAGTCCGCGGACCGAATCGATCGCCTGGATCGCCGCGGAGGCGAGGTCGATCCGCTCCCGGCGAAGCTCGATCCGGCCCTGGCTCACGCGCGAGACGTCGAGGAGGTCGTCGAGGAGCCGGGACATGTGGCGCACCTGCCGCTCCGCGATCGCGTGCGCCTCCCGGATCGTCGACGGACCCGCGTCCGGCCGGCCGATCAGGTAAAGGGCATTCCGGATCGGCGCGAGCGGGTTCCGAAGCTCGTGGGCCAGCACCGCCAGGAATTCGTTCTTCTGGCGATCCGCCTCCTTGAGAGCCTCGACCTGGCGGCGCTCCGTCAGGTCGCGCGTCACTTTCGCGAAGCCGTGAAGCGTTCCGGACTCGTCGAACAGCGCCGTGATCACGACGTCCGCCCAGAACCTCGAGCCGTCGCTCCGGACCCTCCACCCTTCGTCTTCGACCCTCCCCTGCTCGAGAGCCTTTCGAAGCAGCCCCTGCGGCCTTCCGGCGGCAGCGTCTTCCGGAGTGTAGAAGATCGAGAAATGTCTTCCGATCGCCTCGGAAGCCGAGTATCCCTTGATTCGCTCCGCTCCGACGTTCCAGCTCGCGATGCGGCCGTCCGGATCGAGCATGAAGATCGCGTAGTCCTGGACCCGCTCGACGAGGAGACGGAAACGTTCCTCGCTGCGGCGGAGCTCATCGAACCGGATGTCCTGCGGGAGGGTCGCGTCGCTCATGGCGTCCAGGATCCTATCGTCTCGATCGACGCCCCCGCGGGAGAGATCTCAGAAGGCACCGGGCGGAGCGGCGTTGCCGGGCTTCTCCCGCCGCTCCGGCGGAGGAGGAGGCGGCGGTTCCTTCTTGTGGGGAGGCACCGCCCGGTGCTCGGCCGAGGCGCCGTGCGGAGACGGAGCCTCCCGGTGCGCGGGCGGTGCTTCGCGGGTCGGCGGCGCCCCGTTCGGGGGCGGCGCTTCGCGCCGCGGAGGCGGAGCTTCGTGTCGAGGGGGCGCGGCCTCATGTCTGGGAGGTGGCGCCTCGTGTTTCGGGGGCGCCGCCTCGTGGCGGGGAGGCGGAGCCTCGCGGTGCGCGGGCGGTGCCGTACGATGCGACGGCGTCGATTCGCGGGACGAAGACGACTTCCCTTCGTGTCCGTGCGGGGCCGGGGCGGGCTTCGCCTCGTGTCCCGGAGCCGCTGCGCTTCCGCGGGGTGAGCCTGACGTGCCCGATCCTCCCCGCCGGCTCGCGATCTCGCGCGCACGAACCGGCGCGGGGGCGACCACCGCCACGCGTTTCCCGCGCGGGGACCCCGACGCCGAAATCGGCGCCGGTCGCGACTTCGCTTCGGAAATCGGCGCGCGAGGGATCCGCACGCGGGCGGCCCGCTCGATCGTCGTGATCGACGGCCCGCGATTGACGATGACGCCGCGGGAAACGGAGTAGGACGTCAGCTTTCGGACTCGGGGGAAGATCGCGGCGTTCTCGGCAACGGGAAGCCTCACCGATGAAACGCGCACGCCCGCGAAACGGTTAACCGGGACGAAGACGTATCGAGCCTGCGGAACGATGATCGGAGCTCCGGAATATCCCGAATAGGAAATCGACAGGGTCGGGGGGATGGGCGCCCAGCCGACGTACGTGTCGCTGTAGCACCACGTCACCCACGCCGGGGCCCAGACGGTCCCCGGAACCCATACCCATCCCCAGGGGTCTTCCCAGACCCAGGTTCCGTAGTGGTAGGGGTCGCCGCCCCAGGGATCCTCGGAAACCCACGTCCAGCCGTAATCGGTATAGATCCACTGCCCGTCCGTGTACGGCTGCCAGCCCGCCGCGACGTGGCCGGGAATCCAGCAGTCGCCCCATCGCCCGACCGACTCCCAGCGCCCGTAGGGGGACAGCTCGTCGTAGAAGAAGGAGATGCTGACGCTCGCCTGCGCGCGGGCGGGTCGAGCCCCGAGGAGGGACGCGCCGGCGAAAACCCCGAGCAGAACCATCGTCTTCACTTTCATGCATTTCCTCGTTTCGCCCGTACGCGTGCAACGGCTGTGCCATGGGCTGGGTTCGAACCCGCCGCGCGCTTGACCTGGTGAGCCCCGTCGCGTATCGTTCGGCTTCTTCCGCGGGGCTGTAGTTCAGTTTGGTTAGAACGCCGGCCTGTCACGCCGGAGGTCGCGGGTTCGAGCCCCGTCGGCCCCGCCAAAAGCTGCTTCGCAGACGCTCGGCTTCTCCACTTCGTATCGAAGCTTCGCGGGTCTCGAACCCGCGACCTCAAAATTCAGCCGCGGGTGAGAGCCCGAGGCCGCGCTGAATTCGCGATCCGAGATCGCGAATCGGAGCAGCGAGACGCGACTCCCGAGCGCCGAAGATGCGACTCAAAGCTGCTTCGCAGACGCTCGGCTTCTCCACTTCGTATCGAAGCTTCGCGGGTCGAGGCCTCCGGCCTCGACGCTCTTGGCGAACATCCAACCCGGGGGAGGCTTCCCCAAGCCCCCTCTGGCGAGCCGGGGAATCGCTCGCACCCGCGACCTTGAAATCCAGCCGCGGGTGAGAGCCCGAGGCCACGCCGGACTCCACCCCTGACGATCATGCCGGGATCTCCGGCGCCGCGGGTTCCGAGCGCCGCGAAAACCGGGCGATCGCATCGTCGGTCGCGAGCACGACGAGGCGGTCCGCGCGCTCGAGCCGGTCCGTCGCCGCGGGAACGAAGCGCCGCTCCAGGCCGTCGCGCCCGAGCCGTTTGATCGCG
>DASTIQ010000053.1 GCA_035717485.1 Thermoanaerobaculia bacterium
CGCCGACACGATGTCCGCGATCCTGAAGGAGGACCCTCCGGACCTCTCGGAGACGAACCGTTCCGTCCCGCCGGGCCTGGAGCGTCTCGTCCGGCGGTGCCTCGAGAAGAACCCGCCGCAGCGCTTCCAGTCGGCGAGCGATCTCGCCTACGAGCTCGAGTCGATGACCGGCGCCTCGTCGACGCCCGTCGCGGCCCGGTCGGGACGGTCGTGGAGCGTCCGGCGCGCCGCGATCCCCGGGCTCGTCGCCGCGGCGGTCGTCGCGGCCTTCGCCGCGGGCCGGCTCCTCCGCGCGCCGCGCGCCACCGTGCCCTCGTTCGTCCGCGTGACGTTCCGCCGCGGCAACATCGGCCTCGCGCGGTTCGCGCCCGACGGCGAGACCGTCGTCTACGGCGCGTCCTGGGAGGGCGCGCCCGTCGCCGTCTTCTCGAGCCGGATCGGCAACCCCGAATCGACGCCGCTCGGCTATGCGAAGGCGAACCTCGCGGCGATCTCCTCGACCGGCGAGCTCGCACTGTCGCTCCGCGAGCAGAGCCTCTCCGGGACCGCGGGCGTCGGTACGCTCGCCCGCGCTCCGATCGGCGGGGGCCTCCCGCGCCCGATCCTCGACTTCGTGGACGCCGCCGACTTTGCCCCGGACGGCAAGGACCTCGCGATCGTCCGCATCCTCGGCGCACGAAGCCGCCTCGAATACCCGATCGGAAAGGTCCTCTATTCGACGGCGCTGCATCTCGATTCGCCGCGCTTCTCGCCCGGCGGGGACCGGATCGCGCTCCTGGAGCAGAGCCCCGCCGGGAGCTCGATCGTCGTCGCCGACCGGAACGGGAAGTCGGCGCGGCTCCCCGGAACGTGGCAGGGCATCGCCTCTCTCGCCTGGGACTCGTCGGGCAGCGCGATCTGGTTGGCGGCGTCGGGCGAGCACGGCGACAGCACGATCTACCGGGTCGACCTCCGCGGTCGGCCGACGCCCCTCGTTTCGATTCCGGACGGATCGATCGTCCACGACGTCGCGCGCGACGGACGGATCCTTCTCGAGCGGTATCACCCGCGGCGCGCGATCATGGCGCGTCCGCCGGGAGCGGATTCCGAAAGAGACCTGAGCTGGTTCGATCTTTCCGACCTCACGGACATGTCTCCCGACGGCACGACCGTTCTGTTCACGGAACGGTCTGCCGCGGGAGGGAAGCCGGGCAGCTTCTTCCTCCGGAAGACCGACGGTTCCGCGGCGGTCAAGCTCGGCGACGGGGTCGCCTACGACCTCTCCCCGGACGGGCGCTGGGTGCTCGCCCGTCCGGAAGGGTCGCCGGGGCTCGCGCTCGTCCCGACCGGGACCGGCACGCCCGTTTCGCTCCCGCGTGGAGAAATCGAGTTGTTCGGCGCCGCGGGGTTCTTCCCCGACGGAAAGCGGATCTTCGTTGTCGGAGCGCCCGCGGGGAACCTTCCCCGCTGGTACCTCCAGGACCTGCCGAACGGAACCCCGCGGCGGTTCAACGCCGAAGGGTACGGATCGTCGGGAAAACCGATCTCGCCGGACGGGAGGCAGGTCGTCGTCTATCGCGACTGGCAGGAGGATCTCTCGATCCTCCCCTTCGACGGCGGGCCCTCCCGCCCGATCCCGAACACGAAGCAGATGGACCCGGTGGGATGGACGAACGACGGCCGATCGATCTACGCGGTCGAGAGCAACAGCGCCCCGGCGCGGATCTTCCGGGTCGACGTCGCGACCGGGAGTCGAGCTCCGTTCCTGACGCTCGCCCCGGCCGGAGTTCCGACGGTGACCCGCATCTTCAATCCCCGCATCGCCTCCGACGGGAAGAGCTACGCGTACGGCTACAGCACCGCGACCTCGTCGGACCTCTACCTCGTCCAGGTTCCCCGCTGAGGCGCGATTTCGGCAGCGCTCAACGGACGCGCCCCGCCGTCGCGAGCACGTCGATCGCCCGCTCGAGATCGGTCCGTTTCATGAGCACGTAGTCCGTGTCGAACGTGCTGACGGCGAAGACGGAGATCCCGGCGCGAGCGAGCGGCGAGAGAAAAGCCTGGAGAACGCCGATCGCGTCGAACGGAAACGGTCCGGCGAGTTTCACCATCGCCCAGCCGCGCTCGGCGCGGACTCCTTCCGGGACGGACGATTCGGCGCAGACGATCGAGAGCTCGTCTCGAGTGCGGGTGATCGACGAGAACGCGCCGGCTCGCGCCCACTCCGGGAGCGGATCGGAGGGGCCGAGCCGCGCGACGGCCCAGTTCCCCTCCTCGACCGTCCAGCCGGGAATCTCAGTCAAACTCGAATCCGGGCTCGCGCTGCTCCGGACCGACGCGGCCGGCCTCGATC